>JAMPAE010000052.1 GCA_023667385.1 Ruminococcus sp. | reverse complement strand
AGTATGTAAAAGGAGGCATAAAAATGATTTATAACTATCATTCTCATACTGCACGCTGCAATCATGCGGTTGGGGAAGATGAGGAATATGTTCGCTGCGCAATTGCGGCAGGATATGAGGAAATTGGGTTTTCCGATCATTCGCCGTGGCCGTTCAAAAACGGA
This sequence comes from Ruminococcus sp., assembly GCA_023667385.1. Lineage (GTDB taxonomy): Bacteria > Bacillota > Clostridia > Oscillospirales > Acutalibacteraceae > UBA6857. The sequence continues at coordinate 9,215 of JAMPAE010000052.1, read as the reverse complement.
TTTGTTTCCGGCATGAGAATGGGCGTTGATGAAATTGATGATTACATCAGCTCCGTCAGGAAGCTGCGTAAAAAATATAAAGATCAAATCAACATTAAAATTGGCTTTGAGTGCGAGTATTTCAGGGAATACATCCCTTGGCTTCGTGAAACTGCCGAAAAATATGAGCTGGACTATCTGATTTTGGGTCACCATTTTTCACCTGATGAACAATACGGCGTTTACAACGGCTTTGTTACCACGCCGAAAGAGGTTGAAAATTATAAAAACGATGTGCTTGAAGCAATGGACTGCGGCTTATTTTCCTATGTTGCACACCCGGATCTGTATATGAGGATGTATCCGAAATTTGACTCGGCGTGCGAAAAGGCAGCAAGGGAAATCATTGCAAAATCCAACGAAACGGGAATCCCGATTGAATATAACCTGCTGGGTATTGAGCACGGAAAGGCAGCAGGCAAGGTAGGCTATCCGCACCCGGAATTTTGGAAAATTGCTGGCGAAATGAACGCAACGGCAGTTATCGGCATTGATGCGCACGATCCAAAAGCTTATCTTGACACAAAAACTCACCATGAAGCAGAGCAACTGCTCGCAAGACTTGGCGTAAAGCTAACGGACAAAATCAAAATGTTCAGATAAATTTCCACAGCATATCTATAATATATTGATTTTTTACAGATGCTATGTTAAAATTTGATTGGGAAAATACACAAAAAATTTTTAAGGAGAAAACATTTTATGAACAAGCAAAATCAAATCACTGATTCAACGCCGTTGCTTGCAACCAACGGACAGCTTTTCAACCCCGGCTATTGCAAAAACAACCTTTTTGTTTATAACAAAGAAAACATTTCAGCTTCAAAATGGCGTGTTAAGGAATGGGATTTCTATCAGGTATCTGACGGCAAATATATGCTTCAGCTCAACTTTTTCAACATTTCCATCGCCTCTGCCATCACGGCTGAGCTGACAAACCTGCACACCGGCGAAAAGGTTTCCGACATGGTGATTGAACTCGTCACTCCGCACAAAAATCAGCTTGACAAAAACGGAGATCAGCCCTCTCACTTTGAATATAAGAAAAACGGCAGGATTGCTGTTTTCGATGTTGGCTCATTTTCACGTCACCTTTATTTCAAAGGCAAGGCAAAGGGAAAGCCGTTCGTCATTGACATCACGTGCGAAAAAATGCTTCGTCATGAAAGCATCACAATTGCAACCCCGTTCAAACAAAAAGGTCGCTTTTTCTATACTCAAAAGCTCAACTGTATGCCCACTTCCGGCACTGTCATATTTGGTGACGGCGAGGTTGTGACGTTTTCAAAAGAAAACAGCTTCACTGTTCTTGACTGGGGCAGAGGCGTTTGGCCATATAGCAATATGTGGTACTGGGCAAACGGCAGCACTTATTTGAATGGTAAAATCTTCGGATTTGAGCTGACCTGGGGCTTCGGCGATGAAAGCAATGCAACCGAAACCGCAATTTTTTATGACGGTATCTGTCATAAAATCGGCGCAGCTCACCTTGTTGAGGATCCGGAAATCGGTGAAAGCTGGATGAAGCCGTGGCACTTTAAAACGGAGGACGGCAGATTTGACATGATTATGACACCGTTTTACGATAATTTCAGCAACATGATGCCGCTTAACCTTGTTGGCATGAGAACGCATCAGGTGCACGGACTTTGGAGCGGCACTGCAACCCTTGATGACGGAACAGTTTTGGAAATCAAGGATATGTACGCTTTCTGCGAAAAAGTTTATAACAAGTGGTAAGAATTTACATATAAAAATAAAGACCGTAGTTCACAATCGAATTACGGTCTTTGTTTTCATTATTTGATGTGCAATGCGACGATCACTGCTTATGAATTAATAGTTCTGACTCTTACAACGCCGTCAATTGCGTTGATTTTTTCGATAACAGCAGTGTCAACTGCGCTGTCAACATCAAGAACAGTATAAGCTGTTGCTGATTTCGGTTTAGCCTTGCTGATCATGTTGTCGATGTTTGCGCCTGTTTCTGAAACAAGCTTTGTAATCTGCTGAATGAGTGACGGCTTGTTATCATGGAAAACGCAAATTCTGGTTTCACTTTCAAGATAGCCAAGTGAGCATTCAGGGAAGTTAACCGAATTTTTGATGTTGCCGTTAACAAGGTAATCTTTAAGCTCAGCAGCAGCCATAAGTGCACAGTTGTCCTCAGCTTCATATGTGCCTGATGCAAGGTGCGGGGTGAGGATAACATTTTTATAGCCAATGAGGTTGTCAGTCGGGAAGTCACAAACATATTTTGCAATTTTGCCGCTGTCAATGCCGGCTTTGATTGCATCAGGATCTGCGATTTCAGCACGTGACATATTAAGAAGAATTACGCCGTCTTTGCATTTTGAAATAAATTCTTCATTGAATTTGTGTCTTGTTTCATCGTTGAGGGGAACATGAACGGAAATCATGTCGCAGCTTTTCAAAAGCTCATCTTCGTTTGCAACAACCTTGATTGAGTTTGAAAGGTTGAGAGCTGAATGAATTGTGAGGTGCGGATCACAGCCGATTACGTTCATGCCGATGTCAACGCCGGTTTGTGCAACAAGGGAACCGATTGCACCAAGACCGATTACACCAAGGGTTTTGCCCATGAGTTCATGACCAACAAAAGTGCCCTTGCCTTTTTCAACGGTTTTCACAACTGCATCTCCGCCGCCCTTGAGTGAAGAAACCCAGTCGATGCTTTCAAGAACATTTCTTGAAGCCATGAGCATTGTGCAAAGAACAAGCTCTTTAACTGCGTTTGCATTTGCTCCGGGTGAGTTGAAAACAACAATACCCTTTTGTGTGCAGTCATCAACCGGAATGTTATTAACACCTGCGCCTGCTCTTGCAATCGCCTTGAGATTATCACCAAGCTCGGTTTCGTGCATATTAAAGCTTCTTACAACAACTGCATCGGGATTCTCATGATCGGGAGAAATTGAGAAGCTGTCTTCTGTGAGCTGAGTTTTAATTTTGGGTGAAATTGAATTAAGAGTCTGAATGTTAAACATCATTTATCCCTCCAAAATAATTTGTTGAATTTTGCTGAACATTTTTATTATATAATCAATCGCAAAAAGTGTCAATATATCGCTTTGATATTTCGATATTTTTTTACGAATTAATTTTTTGTAACCTTTTCCCAAGATGAATTGTTATAATTGTGAAAGGCCTTTCAAACACGGTGGTGTAAACATGACAGAAGATGAATTTATTGAAGCGGTGAAGCGCAACAATCAAAGATTGTTTTTGATTGCGCTGTCATTCACTCAAAACAAAACCGATTCTGAGGATATTATTCAGAATGTATTTCTCAAATTGTGGAAACAAAATGAATTTGAAGGCAATGAGCACATTGACAAATGGCTCACACGTGTCACAGCAAACGAGAGCAAGAATTTCATTAAATCTCCGTTTCGCAAAAGACGCACTTCGCTTGATGAATTTGAGGATACATACACATTTGACAAAGACAAAAACAAAGATTTGTTCAATGCAGTGATGTCGCTGCCGACAAAGCTGCGCACAGTGATTCATCTGTTTTATTATGAGGACATGGCAATCGGCGAAATTGCCGATATTTTGAAAATAAATCAATCCGCTGTCAAAACGAGGCTCCACCGAGCAAGAACACAACTAAAACAAATGTTGGGAGATGATTGGAACAATGAATAAGGAAAACTACAAACAAACTTTTTCGGGTATCTATCCTTCCGACGAAGTAATTGAAAGGATTTTTGAAATGACAGAAAAGAAAACTAAACGAATCAGATTTAAAACCATGCTTGTTGTTGCAGCAATTATTGCACTTTTCGCTTGTGCAACACTAACAGCGAATGCAGCCACCAACAACGCACTACTGGACGGCATGAACATGATTATAAACGGTGAAGATGTTAATCTTCTCGATTATATCAAAAACCACAAATCATATACCGACAAAGACGGCACAAAAGTTGAAGAATATGAATTTGAAGTTCCGGGTGAAAGCAAATCATCTTATCTTGCCGTCAAATCCGAAGTAGTTAACGCTGAGCCAAACAATACCAATGCAGATAACAATGCCACGGTGAATGTAAAGCCCTAAATCCTAACCTATAATTAAAATATGCGGGCAAGCGATTTCCTGTTATGGAAACCTTGTCCGCATATTAATATTATCATTTTAATTTTATTGAACTTCGCCCAGCACATCTTTTTTAACAAAGCTGCGATAAAGCATTGATACGACAATGAAGAACGTGAAACCAATAATTGCACCGCCCGCAACATCAGTGAGGTAGTGTGCGCCGCAGACCATTCTTGAGCAAGCCATGACTATAACATAAACGGCCGAAAAAATCATCAGCCAAACCGAGCTTTTGCGTAATTTATCGAAAGCATTCGCAAAAAGCGATGAAAGGAAAATTGCGCAGCTACAAGTCACATGACCTGACGGAAACGAGTTTGCATTGCTGTATATTCCCATGCTGTCACCGTGCTTGTACCACGGCGTGAACGCTGAAAAATCGGTTCCCGAAAGCATCTCACGCTCAAGCGGACTATGCAGCTTGCTGACTTTGCCATGGCTCATGCCAACATCGTCAAGGATTCCGTTTGAATAAGCAACCATCTCTCTGAAGCGTACTCTTTCGGTGATGGTCTTGCATTCTTCGGCAATTTTAATGAATATCCCCATCAGAACTCCTGCCAGTGCAAGATATTCCAGCTTTCTGAGCGTCTGCTTGCTGAGCTTGCTGAAAGCAATGATGCTGATTACCGCAACAACAGCACTTATAATGAAATAAGTAACTTCGCCAAAGTCGAAAATATGCTTCAAAACATTTTGTATCAGCTTTTTCCAGCCAATGACAGTGAGGATGAAAAAGCCAATTGTTGTCACTGCTCTGACAACAAAGTTGAAGAATTTATATGCTTTTGTTTCAATGTTGCTGATTGGTTTAATCAACGGAACAAGTTTTGAAATGATGTCAACACTTTCCTTTAAGTCATGCCGAGTGAGAAACAAAACCGTGAACAGCGGCCCCCACATTCCCCAATAAACAAACAATCCAAATGCTTCAATTCCGATTGCAAGCTTGTTTTGAGGGCAAAAAATTGCTATGCCAAACTGTAGATCCCAAAATGTTCCAATTGCCATGCACGCCATGGCAACAGCATAAAAAACAAGTGCAACCCTTTGATTGTTTCTTCGTTCTTTGATTCGTGTATTTTCCATGTTAAACGCCGTACATAATACAAGTACGTTCCTTTCATATTATAAGAGCAGGCAGAAAACCAATTGCCCTGCCTGCTGATTAATATATTTCAAAGACTGCGGAAATTCTGATTAATTATATGCAAAAAAATGTGTGCTTCGGATTATTCAGAGTTTCCCGGAAGCTTTGATAAAGCTAAGATTTCCTGATTAGTCTTCTGCTTTTTCAACAGCTTCATCAAGCCATGCAGTGTCTTCATCTTTTGAAACTTCGCCGTGCTTAACCTGAGAAATGATTGCAAGGCCTGCGGCAAACATAACTGCACAGAACAGGAACATGAAGTTATAGTTGCCATTGAAAAGACCGATTACAAGACCGCAAAGAATCGGACCTGTGACAGCGGCTGAGAATGTTGCGGTGTAATAATAGCCTGTGAATGTGCCAACATATTCACGTCCGCCGATTGCAAGAACAAGCGGAAGAGTGTTGATGTTGATGCAGCCAACAGCAGCACCGCCAACAACAAGTGCAATCCAGAGAATTACCCACGTGAATGTGTTAACGCTGCCGTCAGCCTTTGCAGGAAGAATCTGCGAAACGGTGAGATAAACAGCGAACATTGCAACAATTGCACCAAGGCCGATCATGATGGTTTTCTTTCTGCCGATTTTTCTGCCCATTGCACCGGCAGGGATTCCGAATGCAGCAAGTGAAACAGCAAAAACCGCCATCATGAGGGTTGAATAAATTGTTGGCACGTGAAGAGTGTCATTTGCAAAGTTTGTGAAGTTAGGGATGATTGCTTCAGTTGCATTGTTGATGACAAACAGTGATGCAAGCATAACGATAAGACTTCTCTTTTCTTCCTTTGAAATGGGAAGATTTTTGATTTTGATTTTTTCTTTTTTGCCCTCAGCTTCACCTTTTTCAATGCTGACATCAGCCGAAAGGTCATATTTCTTGTTTTTCTTATAGAAAGCGATGAGAACAACAAGGCACAAAACTGAGATAACTGCTGTTACAACGAAAACAGGTGTGTAATTGATATACTGAGCTTCGCCTGCGGCATTGAGAACAACGTTTCCGTCAGCGTCAAGAATCTGACCGAGGTCATTGACCTTTGCAGTGAGGTTTTTGCTGAGTGTTGTGAAGCCGATGAGGCCGCAAATTGTTGAAGCAATGATGCCAACAACAAAGCCGACCATCTGACCGATACCGCCCATGATGTTGATGACTGCGTTTGCATCGCTTTGAAGGTTTGACGGAGTGAAGTCCGGCATGAGCGAAACAACCGGCGAACGCCAAATTGACATTGTGAAGTTAAAGCAGATGATGACTGCCATCATGAGAAGAATGCTCAAACCTGCTGCTTTGATTGTTGCAGCAACGGGAATGAAGCAGAAGAACACTGCGCAAATCGGCAGACAAGAGATGATGTATGGCATACGCTTGCCGAACTTTGAATGAGTTGCGTCACTCTTTTTGCCGAAATACGGCTGGAAGATAACACCGAAGATGTTATCAATTGTCATGATTGCGTTAACAAGAAGCGGAACTGTGAGCCAAACAAGCCATGAGTGGCTGTCAATGAAGTTTGCAACGCTTCCGCCCTCAGCGAAAATGATTGAAAGCTTACCTTTAAGGATAACCGGTACATATGAATTATATACTGACCATAAGAGCATACAACCCATAAAGCCGAAGCCTATCAGAAACGTTCGCTTATAGTTGAGTTTTTCTTTTTGTTTTTCCGGCATAATGTTTCCTCCGTTTAATTGTGCAGGGTAATATCATCCGATTTACCCACAGCAAAATATTTTTAAGTTATTATACAATAAATGCAGTGCGGATTGCAATAAAAAACCAATTTTGCCAAATTAATCTACTAAATGCACAAAAACACGGCTCTCGATTTGTTGACAAATATCCAACTGAGTGTTATATTTATGTTAATAACACGGAAAGGAAACGCACCGAAAAAGTATTTTCGTGCCGATACAGACATGAGTATTTACACAAAAGAAGATATTCTCCGCATTGTGAAAGAGCAGGATGTCAAATTTATATGCCTGCAATTTACAGATATTCTTGGAATGCTGAAAAGCGTTTCAATCACTGCAAGCCAGCTTGACAAAGCGCTTGACAACCGCTGCGCTTTTGACGGTTCTTCAATTGACGGTTTTGTCAGAATTGAAGAATCGGATATGTGCCTGCACCCGGATTATGATTCGTTCGTGATTCTTCCGTGGCGCTCAACATCAGGCAAAACTGCAAGACTTATCTGCGACGTTTACAACGCAGACGGAACACCGTTTGAGGGCGACCCGAGATACGTGCTCAAAAGGGCAATCAAGGAAGCTGCGGACATGGGTTACACCTGCAACGTTGGCCCCGAATGTGAATTTTTCCTTTTCCACCTTGACGATGACGGCAGACCAACAACAAAATCGCACGACAAGGGCGGATATTTTGAGCTTGGCCCGATTGACAGGGGAGAAAACTGCCGCCGTGACATCTGCCTTGCGCTTGAAAACATTGGCTTTGAAATTGAAGCATCTCACCACGAAAACGCTCCCGCACAGCATGAAATTGATTTCAAATATGATGAGGTTCTCAGAACTGCCGATAATGTTATGACTTTCAAATATGTTGTTAAAACCCTTGCAAACCAGCACGGACTTTATGCAACCTTCATGCCGAAGCCCGTTTTCGGAATCTGCGGTTCAGGTATGCACACCAACATTTCACTTTTTAAAGACGGCAAGAATGCATTCTATGATGAAAGCGACGTGTTCGGACTTTCTGCCGCCGCATATAACTTCATTGCAGGCATCATGCGTCACATTAAAGCGATGACACTTGTCACAAACCCGATTGTAAATTCATATAAGCGACTTGTTCCCGGCTATGAAGCTCCTGTTTATGTTGCATGGTCGGCAAAGAACAGAAGCCCGCTCATTCGTATCCCATCTGCAAAGGGAGTCGGCACAAGAGTTGAGCTTCGCAACCCTGACCCTGCCGCTAACCCATATCTTGAAATGGCAGCAAGCATTGCAGCCGGCCTTGACGGAATCAAAAAGAACATGACCCCTCCTCCTGCAACGGATTCAAACATTTTTGACCTGACCTCAAAGCAAAGAAAAGAAGCAGGCATTGAATCGCTTCCTAAAACACTCGGTGAAGCAATTGAGGAATTTAAAAAGAGCGACTTCATGCGTGAGTGCATGGGCAACCACGTCTATTCAAAATATATTGAAGCAAAGCAGGAAGAATGGAAAGAATACAGCAGACGAGTTTCCCAGTGGGAGATTGACAAGTACCTCGGAAAATACTAATAGTAAATACAGTAAAAAAGATTGCACACAATGCGGTGCAATCTTTTTTATTTAACTTCAAACCAAAGCACGGTTGCTTCTGTTCCGTCATCAAACGGCTCATCACCGATGCAAATTTCATAACTTTAAATGTGTTATTCCTCATGCGCATGGTTATAGATTTTTTGTATATCTTCAGGTAAATTATCGGGCATCATGGCTTTAAGATTATCCTCATTGCCATCTTTGATTGCTTGGTCATAGTACCAGCATTTATATCGAATCATTGACAGTGCTTTTTCAAGCTTGCTGATTTCTTTTTCAATCGTTTCTTTCTGCTTCAGGAAAAGCTCTTTTCGCTGTGGATAGGTTGAACTGCCCTGAGCGCACCATTGCATGAACTGTTTGATGTCTTTGATTTCAAGTCCTGATTTTTTCAGGCATTCAATCACACGCAGTGCCTCCAGCTCACGGTCGGAAAATTTGCGTATGCCCGATGTACGCTCCATATCGGGAAATAAGCCCTCTTTGTCATAATAGCGCAGAGTTGAAATCGGTAAATTAAACATTTTTGAAACCTGTCCGATAGTATACATAAAAAATCCTCACAAATTTTTCAAAAAAAGCTTGACCTAAAGTCAGCTTTAGGTTATATAATCATTTTACC
>JAMPAE010000051.1 GCA_023667385.1 Ruminococcus sp. | reverse complement strand
GCCATGCCATGGAAATTTACTTCGGAAAGCCTGATGAAAACAACCTGTCCGATGACATTAATGAAGCAATCATGCGAAGCGTAATCCGAAATATTCGTGTTTTGCTGAAAGATAACAACAATTATGATGCAAGAAGCGAACTTATGTGGGCATCGTCAATGGCGGAAAACGGAATTTTGAAAATTGGGAAGATTACAGATTTTCAGGTTCATCAGGTTGAGCATCAGCTTGGAGCATATACCGATTGCAACCACGGTCAGGGATTGGCTGTAATTCATCCGATACTTTATCGTCATATATGCAAGGACGGTGCTGAAAGATTTGCCCGATATGCAAAAAATGTTTGGGGTATTGCTGAAAAAGCAACCGCAGAAGAAACAGCACTTGCAGGTGTTGATGCACTGGCTGATTTTATCAGAGAAATCGGTCTGCCGACTTCGTTTTCAGAAATGGGTATTGACAAAAATACCGATTTCAGAGCAATAGCAGATTCAACAAACATTATGCCGGGTTGCTGCAAACAGTTGACGCATGACGAAATTTATGAAATATTAAAAGAATGTATATAATAAAAAGGAGTTTGAAATGAATAGGAAAGTTTTGATTTTATCAGGCAGTCCACGTAAAGACGGTAACTCTGATTTGCTTTGCGATGAATTTATGCGTGGAGCGGTTGAAAGTGGCAACGATGTTGAAAAAATTCGTGTTGCCGTTAAAAAGGTTGCACCTTGCAGGGCTTGCTGTTATTGCAGACTCAGTGGCGGAAAATGTGCAATTGAAGATGATATGGGTGAGATTTTGCAAAAGATGATTGATGCTGATGTTATCGTGCTTGCAAGCCCTGTATATTTCTATTCAATTGATGCGCAGCTTAAAGCTGTCATTGACAGAACGGTTGCACGTTGGCTGGAGGTGCACGATAAAGAATTTTACTATATTGTCACAATGGCGGACGAAGAACTGACATCAGCCGATACCACTGTTGCCTGCTTCAGAGGCTATGCTGATTGCGTGCAGGGAGCAAAAGAGATGGGCGTTATTATCGGCTCGGGCGTTTATGAAAAAGGAACGGTAAAAGATACCGCAGCCATGATCAAAGCCTATGAAATGGGCAAAAATGTCTGATAATTTTATAAAACAAAAATAATTTTTATTTAAAGGAGTCTTTATTATGAAAAAGTTTACAGCAATTTTACTTAGCTTATTGTTTGTATTCAGCCTTGCAGCTTGTGGCAGCAACATGAACGATGAAACAACGGCATCTTCCAAAAATACGGAGTCTGAATCCGTATCTAACGATATAATCGAGCAAACCACAGAAGGCGAAATAAAAATCGTTTGACAAAACCGAGATAATCATAGTATGATTATCATACATAATAATCGGAAAGATGGGAAATTTCTATGAACGAAAGCGGCAATTTGAAGCATAACCCTGCATCGGCAGAAGAGCGGATTGACAGCGCTTTGGTGGATTTGATTCGCACTTGTGAGCTTTCCAAAATAACGGTGTCTATGGTTGCCGAAAGAGCACAAGTGAGCAAAAGTACGTTTTACAGATATTATTACGACATTTACGATGTTTATGAAAATCTGCTGAAAACCTTTGCGGAAAAATGTCTTGGTGCGATAAACAGCCTTATTCATGACGGAGATTATGAGGGCATAGGTATTACAGATGAAAGTTTTTTTTAATCACGCTTTTTGTTCACTGAAAACGATAAAGCTATTTTTGATGATATGGTTGAGCAGGGAAATGTACATTTTTTAAAGTACCTCTTTCAAAAGGTATTTGACTCATTGAGTGAAATTTTTGCCTCACTTGATTTCAGCAGTGAAGATGTGGCATTCATGTCACGCTTTTTCTCTTCGGCGCTGCTCAATTGCTATTTTGATGACTTCAACAAAGGTGAAGTTTTCAACATGGATTTGTTTACGATTATGTTTGATACCGTGAGAAATTTGAAAGAAAAGGGTGGTTTGCTTGAATCAAAAAGCTGCTGACAGCAAGGCTGTTGAAAAAAACAAGCGCCGTTTGCGTGCTGCTTTTGTTGAACTGCTGAAGACTAAAACGCCCGATAAAATCACCGTCAGTGAGCTTACGGAAAAAGCCTTTCTTTCAAGAGCCACTTTCTATCTTTATTATGCTGATTTGGCTGGCTTCTATAAAGAGAGCGTTGATTATGTTTTCAATAAATTTGCAAAGCAACTGATCAAATTTTTGGCAGACGGCGAGGCTGCAGCGGAAGAAAATTGCACATTAGATAACCTTATTGTTGATAAGTATGACTGTGAGCTTATTGCAATTTGCATAAAATATCTGCAAAAGCGAGGAGATTGTCAAAGAATACAGGCGTTACACCGGAAATCAACACTGTAATCACCTTTGATGAAATCAAAAAGCTTGCTGAAGAAAAGGCTCTTGAAGCTGCAACTCAAATGGCAGCAAGCATGGGCGCAACAGTTAACAGCGTCAGCATTGATCTCAACTATGAGGGCTATGCGACTGAGGACGAATTTATCACAAATGTAACTGCAACAGCAAAAGCAAGCGCAACAATGTTTGGTTTCACAACAGAGCTTGACGTATCAAAAATGATGCAGAACCCGATTGCAACAATCATGCTTGACAATCTTTCCGGCGGACTTGATGTTGACGGTGCATTCGCACTGATGAACGCAATTGACAGTGATTTTGTTGTTGACACGGCAATTCTTGATTTTGCGGGTAACTACGATGCATACAATGGTGCAATCGGTCAGATGAACAGAATCCTCTGTGATGTGCTGAAAATGCTCATAACCGATGAAGCCTATGATAGCCTTGCCCTTGTTGAAGGTGGAAACGAAAACCTTACAGCAAACATTCAGAAGTTCTGTGATAAATTCTCCGGTGTTTTTGAACAGGCAAAATCATTCATGGGCGATGAAGGCTTTGCAGATTTTGTAAAAGCTTCCGGTGTGAACGATCTTTTTGCATCATCGCACGGCTTCAATGCTGCCATGGTTTATAACCTTGACTTCTCAGATGTTGAATCACTTTATGTTTGTCTCATCGAAATCGTTCTTGATTTTATTGACGAGGAAGAACCGGGCACACTTGTGAATGACTTGCATGAAGCAGTCGAGGGTCTTGAAACACTTGACGCAATGGCAGTTGCACTCACTGATTATGCACTTTCAAAGGTAATTCCTGCTGCTAACGAAAAATTCGGCGCAAAGGGACTTACTCTCACGGTTCCTGCCGCAACAGATGCAACAACAGTTGTTGACGGCGGCGCAAAAGACATCATCATGACAAAGGCAGTTGACCTTGCATATGATGTTGCAGTTTGGGCATTCGATGACTTGCTCAATGATGCTGCAAATCAAGCAATCGCAGCACTCAATGAAAAAGCAGACTTGGATATTCCTGAGGTAAGCTTTAGCTTTGGTGTTTCAAAAGGCGCAACATGGCAGGCAACTCTCACCGCAATGGCAGACAGAATATATGACCTTGCAAACGGCATCATTATCGCTTGCGGAACTTATGAAGGCGAAAATGTATTCGACAAAATCAGTGCTGTTATGAATGCGATTCTTCCAATGGGCTCAATGCTTTCAAACTGTGAAGGCAACGGTTTTGTCTGCGACCTTAACACAATTCTCAACACTTACATTTTCGATGAAGCCCTTGAGGGTAACTTTGACAACTTCCTCAAACTGTTTGAAACTGCGGATAAAACTGATGATGTTGCAAAAGATGTTCCCGTAACATATGCACTCGTTAAAGCATCAGATCACATTGTTGATTCAATATTCCCAAATACTGTTGAAGTTGAAAATTACACCGCATCACTCACTGTTCAGGAAGAATTTACCTCCGGCGACAGCGATATTAAAATTGCAGCAAACAACATGAGAAGTATTAACAGCAGGAAGCAGAACCTCGTGCCTGCCGTGCTTGATCTTCTCAAAGAATCAGGAATCATTTATTATTTCGCACTTTGCAGCCATGATGCTCAGATGATTGACGTTGAGGCTGTTGAAGCCACCTGCAAAACCGAGGGTAAAACAGAAGGCAAGCAGTGCGCAGTCTGCGGAGCAATCATTTCGGGCTGTGAATCCACAGGTATCAACGCAAACAATCACAAGAATATTCAGGAGGTTCCGGCAGTTGAAGCAACCTGCGTTCAGTCAGGTGTAACAGCAGGCAAGAAATGCCTTGACTGCGGCAAGGTATATGAGGGCTGCGAGAATGTTGGAACAGACCCTGCAAACCACAAAAACACAACAGAAATTTCTGCAACTGCGGCAACCTGCACAAAGGATGGCAACACTGCCGGTGTATATTGCAATGATTGCCAAAAGACTGTTTCCGGCAACGAAACAATCAAAGAAACAGGTCACCATTACGGCGCATGGACACAGATTACAGCTCCGTCATGCGAAGTAAACGGCATTGAACAGCGCATCTGCTCATGCGGTTCTGTTGAAACAAGAGAAATCAGTGCAACAGGCCATGTTGACGGCAACGGCGATGACGCTTGCGACGTTTGCGGAAAGCAGCTTAAAGAAGAGGATAACAGTTTCTTCGGAAAAATCAAAGCATTCTTCCAACGCATCATTGACTGGCTGAAAAAGCTTTTCAAAGCCTCATAAGCAATTTTACTAATGTTAGTAAGTCTCATAGCAACCGAATCGGGCGGCAAGCTGTTGCCCGATTCGGTTAATTTAGGAAAAGCGGCGAACAGGATTTCTCACTGTTCGCCGCTTTGTTGATTTGTGGTTTATTTCATGTTCTTCTCATATGACTCGATCATCTTTTTGAAGATGATTCCAGAACAACAATTTAAATTTACGCATTGCAACCGCAGAAGCGTAGGGCATAGGGATGAGATTGATTTTGGGTTGTATGTGACAGTGAGTTTGTGATTTAACAGCAAAAATAGGAATGACAATCTATGAAACTGTAGATTGTCATTTTTTCATGTTGATTACTGTTTGTAAAATATGAATCTATACAAACTGCTTTTTATAATCTGTTCATTTGATTGAAAAAATAAATACATACTGCTGACATACGCACATTGACATTTTATGAATTATATGTATACTAAGTATATATTATTATTTTATAAAAGGAGTGATAAGAAAAAATAGATTTTTATTCAATATTATATCATGAGTAACAAATGAAAGGACAGTAACTATGAAAACATCAAAAAAGATAATTGCAGTATTTTTGTCAATATTGACAATATTAAGTGTGATGTCCACAGCATTTCCGGTTTTTGCTCAATTTACGACGGGACACGCTGAAGATATTGAAGAGACTTTTGATCTAAAAATAATAGATGAAAAGTATGAGGAAAGGGATGAGTTTTCAAAAACATTTCTCATGAGCGATGGTTCTTTTCAGAAAGCAGTATATATGCAGCCAATTCATTACAGAGATGGTGATGAATGGTTGGATTATGATAACAGTTTAACAGAGCAACCGACTGATGATAATGAAAGAGATATATTTGAACAAAATACGGTATATAAAACCAACAATAAAAATGCTAATTTTGTTTTTGCAAAAAAATCTAATGCAAAAAACTTGGTATCGTACACTGATGAAACATATCCTATTTCTTGGAATTTTCAAAGTGCTAAAAACAGTAAAATTCAGATTATGAATAACAATGATACTTTTGACGGCGATGAAAAATTTTTAAAACTAAGAAACATCAATAATGAAGTTGTCTATAAAAATATTTTTAATAATGTTGATGTTAAGTATAAAATAAACACCGACGGTATAAAAGAAGATATTATTTTGAATGACCAAGACAGTAAAACTTCATTTACTATAATATATAATATCGGAAGGCTATCCGCAACAAAGGTTGACAGCAAGACTATTGAATTAACAGATGATAATAATGTGGTTATTTATAGGATCTCTGCACCATATATGTATGATGCCAATGGTGAGAAAAGTGAAGCAATTAGTTTCCAAATAAAAAAGAACCATAACGGAATGCTTGATTTAACAATTTCAGCGAATCAGGCTTGGTTGAAATCACCTGAAAGAAAATATCCTGTTACAATTGATCCATCTGTCTTGACAGAAAATAAAACCGATATTGATGCTACATATGTTTCCAGTAAAAATTCGAATGAAAACTATTCAGATTACGAAACAGTTCGTGTCGGTTCCGGTTCAGAAGAATATGGCACAACATATACATTAATAAAAATAAAAAATGTTCGTGCTGACGGATTCGGTGATCATATAGTTTCTGCTAAACTGCAGCTTCCACTTTCGGAATTGCCAAGTCAGTCTGCAACGGCTTATCTTTATCAAGTAAACGAAGCATGGGATAACGATACCGTAACGTGGAATAATGCTCCCGGTTCTTCAAATATAATTGCAGACTATTTTAATGTGTCTCCATCATCAAAAACAATGGATTTTGACATAACTAAAATATATAATCAGTGGATTGAAAATTATTTAACTGAAGGTGTGAATGATAGCAATGGTCTTGCAATAAAAATAAATGATTCGCAGACGGTAGCTTTAAAAAAGAATAATTCAGAAGCTCCAATTCTTACTGTTAAATATATAAGCACCGTAGGTATAGATGAAGATTTTTCATATACCCAATTTGACATGGGCTCAGCAGGTTCAGTATATATTAATAATTTGTCCGGCAACCTTGTTATACAAAGAGATGATATATCAAGTACCGGTGAATATGAGCCGATTGATATGTCATCTACATATAACAGTTACGGAGGAATATCTAACAATTTGGAGGGTATTTCATCATGGAGAACAAATGATCAATATGGGTTCAGTATAATGTCTTTGTATATGTGCGAAGACGGTTCGGCGAGAGTTTTTGACTTAAAAGAATCAAATGAAGACGGAACGGTAACTCTTGCTGAAAATGAGTTTGGATGGGAGAAAATAAAGGCAACTAAATTTAAAACATTCACAATACCAATGCCTAAGCCGTTTAATCCTATCACAATGAAAATACCGATAAATTTTGATGCATGGAAAAACAACGGTGCAGATAAGTATTCTTTTGATATGTCAGGATTGAAAAAGAAAGTTATCAATATAGAAGATGGTAACGCTGAACCTGATACACCTAAAGGTGGAGAAACTGTTTTTGAAAGAGAATATTCATATGACAGTAGCGGAAATCAGATTGAAACTGAGTATAGAGTAATTGACGGAAGCGGAGATAAGATACTTATAAAAGCAATAGACCATGCAAAAATCATTAAGCAAATCGACGTTTTGCCTGATGGAACAAATACTGAACGTGCAAGTGTAACATATGTATATAACGACGATGGGAATGTGACACAAATTAAACATAATGATGATATTGCAGCATCATTTACATACGATAGCAATTTAAGGATGACTTCCATTGCTGATGATTCGGGTCATAAGATAACTTTTACATATGGTGAAAAATCCCTGAGGATTGCATCTGTTCAAGAAAGTTACAGCGGCACCGACGGACAGAAAATATCATTTGAGAACAGAAGCTATAACAGCGTTTGTTTAAGAGCGAGCGGTGCTGATAGTGTATATGGAAACAATGACGATGTTCTTACAACATACAGTTTTGATAGTGCTGCTAAGTGTATTGCTGAAAGATCCGAAACCGTAGGCGGAGATGATTTAGGCGCTGTATCATACGAATATAGCAATAGAGCAAATGACGCAACAAGTTCTCCGATTTCCAAGGTTTCTGCGGTTGGCAAAAACACTGAGAACCTTTTAAAAAATCATAATCTTGAAAGTACTGACAACTGGACTGCCAGATACATTGATGACAATAAAGCCACATATACAGCGGATTTTTCAACGGAAAAAGCTTATATCGGAAAAGGGTCATTAAGAGTTAAAGTAAACAGTATTACCAAAACAGGTGGAGCCGCATTTTATCAAAATTTTATGCTGAGTGACGGTTTGATAAAAGCAGGTAAAACTTATACAGCCTCAGCATATATAAATGCATCAACGATGAAAAAGCAGTCGGTTGCAGAAACTGAAAAAAACTACGGAGCTGCTATTTTAGCGAGAATTGAAAAAGCAGACGGCTCAAGCATTCGGCTTTATTCGCAAAATATCCATTCTACAGATACAAATGTTGATAATGGATGGGAACGAGTTCATGTTACTTTTGATATTCCCGAAGATGCAACGAAATTTACTATGTATCTTGTTGTGAGAAATGCAACAGGAACTGCATATTTTGATGCCGTGCAGTTGGAAGAAGGATCTACACTGAGCCAATATAATATGCTTGAAAATAATGCATTTATTTATTCTGACTCAAAAAACTATGCAACTAATTGGAAACGCAATAACCTTACAACTTCTGATGTTGTTGTTAACGGAAGAATGAAAGTCACAGGTAACTTGAAAACGAATACCGGCGTTTATCAAGATGTATATCTCGAAAATGGAGTGGATCCTGAAACTACATATATTATTTCAGGATGGTCACAGGCAAACAGTGTTCCAAGGGTATCTCCTCGTTCATATCTTCTTTATGCGACAATTTACTATAAAGAAAAGGATAGCAATGGTACTCAATATACATATCAGCAAATCAAAGTTCATTATAATTATGACATAACGGACAAGCAATTTGTATGCGGTGCGTTTAAACTGAAGCATCCCACGATAGATGGGCTTACTCCTGAGAGGATACGCATTGCAGCGTGCTATTATAAAGAGGCAAACTCGGTGTTCTTCGATTCACTGAGCCTTGTTAAATCTAATAATGTTTATGATGCATCGCAGGAAAATGAAGATGCAGATAATTCGGAAAACACTGCTTACACATACGATGATAATGGAAACATACTTACCTATACAGATGAAAATGGTGTTGTATATACTTATCAATATGATAATATGGGTAACCTTGTTTCATCACTTAATCCGAACGGAAAAGGTGATAGATACACCTATGCCTATTATGATTTGGATAATGACGGTAAATCTGATAAAAGCGTATGCTTAACAGAGTCGCATGAAGATGGTTCATCTAATGTATACACATATGACAGCAATTGGAATCTTATCAGTGAAACGAATACGTCTGACGGAACAACAACGGTTTTAACCTATAACTCTGATGGTCTGCTTTTAACAGAATCGGCAACTCCGGGCAAGAGCTACACTTATACGTATGACAGCATGAATAATGTTCTCACCAAGCTCACTGATGATGGCATAGGCGACAGATACAGCTATACTTATATTGATACTGACGGTGACGGCGAAAGCGATAAGAGCCTTGTTGCAAGTGAAAATCTTGAGGATGGCACGTCAAATTCTTATACATATGACGCAAAAGGCAATCTTATCAAAGAAACAGCTTCAAAAGACGGTAAATCGCTTACTTACAGCTATAACGCAAGCGGTCAGATTACCAGCGTTGAGCACAATGGATTTA
>JAMPAE010000050.1 GCA_023667385.1 Ruminococcus sp. | reverse complement strand
ATGAAGTATAAATATGGCTATACAATTTGTGTTTCAAGCCAGGTCGGCTGCAAAATGGGGTGTAATTTCTGCGCTTCGGGAATTGCAGGCTTTGTGCGTAATCTTATGCCAAGCGAAATCCTTGCTCAGGTGTATACTGCACAAAAAGACCTCGGAATCAGAATATCTCACATTGTGATGATGGGCGTGGGTGAGCCGCTTGATAATTTTGATAATGTCATGCGCTTTCTTTCTCTCATAACAGATGAGCAGGGACAAAATCTCAGTATGCGAAACGTCTCGCTGTCAACCTGCGGCGTTGTAACAGGTATATATAAACTTCTTGAGAAAAAGCTTCAACTCACGCTTTCGGTTTCTCTTCATGCACCGAATGATGAGATTAGAAGCAGAACGATGCCTGTCAATAACAAATCGAATGTTGACACACTTCTGAAAGCCTGCCGTGATTATGCAAAAGCAACTTCAAGGCGGATTTCATTTGAATATGCAATGATAAACGGAGTCAATGACAGTGATGCCTGTGCAAGGGAGCTTGCCTCAAAGCTCAAGGGAATGCTTTGCCACGTTAATCTGATTCCGGTGAACAGCGTAAAAGAACGTGATTATAAGCGAAGCAACGATGAACAAATCAAGTCTTTCATCAATGTACTTGAAAACCGTGGAATAAATGTAACTGTCAGAAGAACTCTCGGCAGTGATATAAATGCCTCGTGCGGACAGTTAAGGCGGGGCGGATAAACTGAAAGGTGATCTGTTTATGAAAATTGTCGGTAATTCTGATGTCGGTATGCGAAGAAGAAACAATGAGGATTCTTTCCGTTTCGGCAGTTTTGAGGACGGCGTTGTTTGGGCTGTTGTTTGTGATGGCATGGGCGGCGCAGCCGGCGGTCAGACTGCAAGTATGCTTGCCTGTGATATGGTAGGCAGCAAAATTCAAAAATGCTATAACAAATCTATGACGGATTTTTCAATTGAAAACCTTTTGCTTTCGGCAATCACCACTGCGAATGTGACTGTTTTTGACCGTGCTGAGGTTGACGAAGTGCTTCACGGTATGGGCACAACAATTGTTGCCTGTGTGATCAAAAACGGTGTTGCCTGCATTGCACACGTTGGTGACAGCAGAGCTTATCATATCAGCAAAAGCGAAATAAAGCAAATCACAAAGGATCATTCCTTGGTTCAGCAAATGCTTGATAACGGTCAAATCACGAAAGAGCAGTTTGACAACCATCCAAATAAAAACATTATCACTCGTGCACTTGGAATCAACGAAAGCATTGAAATTGATTTTGACACAGTTGAGCTTCAGGAAAATGAAGCAATTGTTCTTTGCACTGACGGCTTGAGTGGTTGTGTTTCAGATGAACAGATGCTTTCAATTTATCAGAATACATCAATTGATGAGCTTTCCTCAAAATATATTGAAGCCGCAAACCAAAACGGCGGCCACGACAACATCACGGTTGTTGCAATCGAATATTGCGAAAGGGAGTGCGTGTAAATGGAAAATTATGTTGGCAAAAGACTTGACGGAAGATACGAAATAATTGAAATACTCGGTGTCGGCGGTATGGCGGTTGTCTATAAAGCGTATGACAACATCGACGGCAGAATTGTTGCGGTAAAAATTCTGAAAGACGAATTTATTGCTAATGAGGATTTCAGACGTCGTTTCAAAAATGAATCAAAAGCGATTGCTTTGCTTTCGCATCCAAACATTGTAAAGGTTTATGACGTTAGCTATGGCGACAGACTCCAGTACATAGTAATGGAATATGTTGACGGAATTACACTCAAGGAATATATTCAGCAGCAGGGAACAATAAATACCCGTGAAGCAATCTACTTCGTGACACAGATTCTTCGTGCATTGCAGCACGCTCACGATAAAGGTATTGTTCACCGTGACATTAAGCCGCAAAACATCATGCTCATTTCCGACGGTACCATCAAGGTCACCGATTTCGGCATTGCAAGGTTCAGCCGCAGCGAAACCAGCACAATGACCGACATGGCAATCGGTTCTGTGCATTACATCAGCCCGGAGCAGGCAAAAGGCAGTGTTACCGACGCCAAAACTGATGTGTATTCTGTTGGCGTGGTGCTTTATGAAATGCTCACCGGCAGGCTGCCGTTCCAGTCAAACAACGCAGTTTCTGTTGCAATTATGCAGCTTCAGAATAACCCTGTAAATCCACGTGAAATTAACCCTAACATTCCAATCGGACTTGAGCAAATTATAATCAGAGCAATGCAAAAGGTTCAAAGTGACCGCTATCAGTCTGCTTCTGAAATGCTCATGGATATTGAAAAATATAAACAGAACCCTAACATCAAGTTTGATTATTCTTATTATGTTGATAAGCAGCCTACAAAGTATATCTCGGTTGATCCGCAAATCAGCAAGCTTAGTGTGCCTCAAACGCATGAGCCGAAAGCTGTTGAACCAA
Source organism: Ruminococcus sp. (assembly GCA_023667385.1). GTDB lineage: Bacteria > Bacillota > Clostridia > Oscillospirales > Acutalibacteraceae > UBA6857. Next base: position 7,162 of record JAMPAE010000050.1, on the reverse strand, counting down.
TTGAAGCCGATGAATACGGAGCTGAGGATAACAAATCCAAAAAGCGCACGATCACAATTTTAGGTGTAGCTTTGGCTGCACTGGTGCTTTTTGCAATTGCAATCGTCGCAATAGTTCAGCCGGGTAAGGGTAAAATTGATGTACCAAACCTTGTTGGATTGAACTTTAATGCAGAAGTCATGAACAACGAAGATTATTCGATGTTTGTTTTTGACGTTAAGGATGATGCGGACAGCGATAAAGATTCAGGCACAATCGTTAAACAGGAGCCGAGCAAAGGCAAGCTTGAGCGTGGTGGAACAATCACTGTTTATGTTGCCAAAGCATCAAGGCAGGTTCCCGTTCCTGATGTCTATGGCTATGAATACACGTCTGCGGTAACCGTACTCAAAAGTGCAAACTTTATTGTTGAAGTTATAAAAGAGGTTGATGAAGACAGAAAATCTGAAACCGTAATCAGAACCTCACCTGCAAGGGACGAAATGGCTGACACCGGCTCGAAGGTAAAAGTATATGTTGCAACAGGAAAAACGTCTGAACCTGTTGATGTGCCGAGCCTTATCGGCAAAACTGTTTCCGAAGCAAAGGAAGCACTTGAAAAGGCAGATCTCATTCTTGACTCAGCAAGAACTGAGTATCGCCCAAGCTCAGAGGAAAAGGGCAAAATCATCGGATATGAGCATATAGGCGAACAGGTTGCTCCGGGAACAGCAATTGCAGTTTATGTCAGCACAGGTAAGCCGCAGGTGACGACAACAGAACCATCAACAACAGAAGCTCCGACCGAATCCACAACAGCAAAGCCTAAGGAGACAACAACAGCAGCTCCGAAAACAACCAAGCCGACTGAACCGTCAACAACAAAAGCACAAAAAACAACTCAGCCGACCGAACCGGCAACAACTCCGGCTCCGGTTGAAAAGACAACAAAAGCACCAACCGAAAAACCAAGCACAACAAAGAATGAAACACCGAACGTTGAGCCTGTTGATGACGGAGATTAAAATGGAGCATAACGGATTTATAATTAAAGGCATTGGCGGTTTCTATTATGTAGAAACCGCTGACGGCGTTTTTGAATGCAAAGCAAAGGGAAAATTTCGCAAAAAGCGAATCACTCCGCTTGCAGGTGACAAAGTGAAAATCATTGTTCGTGAAGATGGAGAAAACACAATTGAGGAAATCTTTGAAAGAAAGAATTTTCTCAACAGACCACCCGTTGCAAACATTGACATTCTTGTCATTGTCATATCGGCTTGCAGCCCGATGCCGAACACAGCGGTTATTGATAAAATGACCGTCATTGCTGAAAAGAACAACATCGAGCCTGTTATTATTATCACAAAAACAGACCTTGCACCTGCCGATGACCTTGTGAAGATCTATAGCACAACAGGCTACAAAATTTTTCAGGTGTCAAACGAGGATCATTCTCAGCTTGATGAAATTAATGATTATCTTTCTGGCAAGCTCACAGCTTTCACCGGTAATTCAGGCGTTGGTAAATCAACGCTGCTCAACGCATTGTGTCCTGATTTGAAGCTTGAAACAAATGAAATCAGCGATAAGCTCGGCAGGGGCAGACACACAACAAGGCAGGCGGAAATCTTTCATGTCAAAAACAGCCTTATTATTGATACAGCAGGCTTTTCGTCGCTTGATTTTATCAGCAATGATGTTATTTTAAAAAATGATTTGCAGTTTTATTTCAACGAATTTTCCGATTACATAAATGATTGCCGTTTTTCTCCATCGTGTTCTCACGTTGCGGATAAGGGATGCAAAATTTGCGAAATGGTCGAAAAAGGCGTAATCAGTAAGAGCCGGCATGACAGCTACATTTTGATGTATAACGAAGTCAAAAACATCAATGAATGGGAAATTAATCACAAAAATTGAATTAAACCGTATAATAATATTGAGCTATATAGTTCAGAGCAACTTGTCTTGAACTTCTGCCGTTATAATCGGCAAAGGGCTGAGATTTTATGCTTTGGAGTCTGCTAAATATTATTGTGGGGATGATTTATATGTCACATTCGCAAGCAAGAAATAAAGGAGCAGTGTTTGCTGCTTTCGGTGCAGGTTTGTTGCTTGCGCTTTGTTTTCCAACAAAAATCATGTTGTTCATTCTTGCGGTAATGTTGGTTATTTTGGGTATTATGTGCTGCTCAAAATAGCCACTCTCCAAAGCAAAGCGTGATTGGAGGTAGCTTTGATGAAAGTTGTTGTTGTCAAAAGTCCGAAATTGTTCAGAGGTTTACTTAAAATGATTTTCAAAATTAAAGATGAATGATTTTTTTCAGCGGTGCAGCATACAATTGCACCGCTGTTTTTGTTTTATTTTAACTCTGACTTGATTTTTTTTTAAAAATGGTGTAAATTATATCTATATGTTTAAAGCACAACATTTGGTGCATATCTCTTTTCATTGCGCACGATTTATTGTAAAACAGCCGCTTTGGCTGCTTTATTGATTTTTATGAAAAGAGTAATGAATTTTTATAAGAAAGGATTTGTGACTTGTAATGGCAAAAAAATCCGATTACAGCGATCAGGATATTACAAAGCTTGAAGGACCCGATCAAGTCCGAAAGCGCCCTGCGGTCATTTTCGGCTCAAACGGTATTGAGGGCTGCCAGCATTCAATGTTTGAAATTCTCTCAAACTCAATTGATGAAGCAAGAGAGGGCTATGGAAACAAAATAATCGTCACTCGCTATCTTGATGGTTCGGTTGAGGTTCAGGACTTCGGACGTGGTATTCCTGTCGGATATAATGACAAATATGATCAATATAACTGGGAGCTTGTTTTCTGCGAGCTTTATGCCGGCGGTAAATATAACACTAATTCCGGCGGCAGCTATGAATATTCCCTCGGTCTCAACGGTCTTGGACTTTGCGCAACACAGTTTGCCAGTGAATATATGGACGCTGAAATCAAGCGTGACGGTAAGAAATATAATCTTCACTTTGAAAAGGGCGTCAATATCGGCGGTATCATAAGTGAACCATATGCTAAGCGTGACACGGGCAGCCGTATCAGATGGAAGCCCGACCTTGAAGTGTTTACTGACATTGACATTCCGCTTGAGTTTTATCAGGAAACAATTCGCCGCCAGGCCATTGTCAACAGCAAGGTTCATTTTGAACTCAGAGACCAAATTAAAGGCGGCTTTGAAACATATGAATATTATTACGAAGAAGGCATCACCGATTACGTTCGTGAATTTGTTGGCGAAGATGCACTTTCATCAGTGCAGTTTTGGCACGGAGAACGCAGCGGTAAAGACAGAGCAGATTTGCCCGAATATAAAGTCAAGCTTAATGTTGCACTGACTTTTTCCAACAAGAAGCAAATGATTGAGTATTATCACAACTCAAGCTGGCTTGAATTTGGCGGTTCACCTGATAAAGCTGTCACAAACGCTTTGGTATATCAAATTGATTCATATCTGAAGCAAAACGGCAAATATGCAAAGTCGGATTCTAAAATCAAGTTTCAGGATGTTGCCGATTGTCTTGTTCTTGTTTCATCATCGTTTTCAACCGAAACATCATATCTGAACCAGACAAAGAAAGCTATAACAAACAAGTTCATTCAGGAAGCAATGACAGAATTTCTGCGCCATCAGCTTGAAGTTTATTTCATTGAAAATCGCATGGAAGCTGATAAAATCTGTGACCAGGTTTTGATTAACATGAGAAGCCGTGTCAAAGCTGAATCAACAAGGCAAAACCTCAAAAAGACTCTTGCTGCTTCAAACGATGTCACAAACCGTGTTCAAAAGTTTGTTGATTGCCGAAGCCGTGACGTAAACGTCAGAGAGCTTTTCATTGTGGAGGGTGATTCAGCTCTCGGTGCCTGTAAGCAGGCACGTGACTCCGAATTTCAGGCAATCATCCCTGTTCGAGGTAAAATTCTCAACTGCCTTAAATGCGAATATGACAGAATCTTCAAAAGCGACATCATCGTTGACCTGATCAGAGTCCTCGGCTGCGGCGTTGAAGTGAAAACCAAATCTGCCGCAAGCAAAAATATGTTGACCTTTGACCTGGAAAAGCTGCGTTGGAGCAAAATCATCATCTGCACCGATGCCGACGTTGACGGCTATCAGATCAGAACGCTCATCCTCACAATGATCTATCGCCTTATGCCAACCTTGATTGAAGAGGGTAAGGTGTTCATTGCAGAATCGCCGCTTTATGAAATTACCAGCGGAGCACAGACATGGTTTGCTTATACCGAAAAAGAAAAAGCAGATGCATTGGCTGAAATCGGCAATGCTAAATATACGGTTCAGCGTTCAAAAGGTCTTGGTGAAAACGATGCGGACATGATGAACCTTACAACAATGAATCCTGCAACACGCAGATTAATCAAAATCGAACCTTCTGACGTTGAAGCAACGGTTGAAAAGTTTGATCTTTTGCTTGGCGATAATCTTTCGGGAAGAAAAGATTACATTGCTAATTTCGGTCATCTTTATATTGACATGACTGACGTCAGCTAAGCGAGGTAGAGAAATGGCAAGAAAGAAAAAATCATCAGACAAAAAACCAAAAGAAGAAAATTTGCTTGAAAACACTCACATTGCCGATGCAGGTGAGGTTGTCGAGCAGCATATCGTTGATGCGCTTGAAATCAACTATATGCCTTATGCAATGAGCGTTATTTTGTCACGTGCAATCCCGGAAATTGACGGCTTCAAGCCATCGCACAGAAAATTGCTTTATACCATGTATAAAATGAATCTTCTCACAGGTGCACGAACAAAATCGGCGAACATAGTCGGTCAAACCATGCGTCTTAACCCACACGGTGACGCCTCGATTTATGAAACCATGGTCAGGCTTTCCCGTGGCAACGAAACTCTGCTCAATCCTTATGTTGATTCAAAGGGTAACTTTGGTAAGGCGTATTCACGTGATATGCACTATGCTGCTGCGAGATACACAGAAGCAAAGCTTGAGCCGATGTGTAACGAGCTTTTCCGTGACATAGATAAGGATACAGTCGATTTTGTTGATAACTATGACAGTTCAACAAAGGAACCGGTGCTTCTGCCTGTCACGTTCCCGTCAATCCTTGCTAATACCAGCCTCGGCATCGCAGTCGGTATGGCAAGCTCAATTTGCTCGTTCAACCTTAAAGAGCTTTGCGAAACAACAATCGAGCTCATCAAAGATCAGGATCACGAGGTTATTGACACAATGCCTGCGCCTGATTTCATCGGTGGCGGTATGATTCTTTATGACAGAGAAGCCATGAAAGAAATCTACAAAACCGGCAGGGGTGGAATCCGTGTCAGGGCAAGATATAAATATGACAAAGAGTTCAACTGCATTGATATATCTGAAATTCCACCGACAACCACTGCCGAAGCAATTATCGACAAGATAATTGAACGCATCAAAGCAGGTGCTCTCAAGGAAATAAGCGACATCCGTGATGAAACCGATAAAAGCGGCTTAAAAATCACAATTGACCTCAAGCGTGGAGTTGACGCTGATAAGCTCATGCAAAAGCTTTATAAAACAACCCCGCTTGAAGATTCATTCTCCTGCAACTTCAATGTGCTCATCAATGGCTATCCCAAAGTGCTCGGCGTAAAAGAGCTGCTCATTGAGTGGATTAAGTTTAGGGGCAGGTGTGTTCACAGACGAATCAGCTTTGATTTGAACAAGTCTAAGGATAGGCTGCATTTACTTGAAGCTCTTGAAAAAATTCTCCTTGATATTGACAAAGCAATTGCCATCATCAGAAACACTGAGGAAGAATCTGAGGTTATTCCGAACTTGATGGTAGGCTTTGGCATCGACAAAATTCAGGCTGAGTATGTTGCTGAAATCAAGCTGCGTCATCTCAATCGTGAATACATCATGAAGCGCCTGAAAGACATCGAGGGTCTGAATGCTTCAATCAAAGAGATGGAGGACATCCTCTCAAGCAAGGCAAAAATCCGTAGGGTAATCATTGATGAACTTCAGCAAGTAATAAAAAAATACTCTGCCGAAAGAAAAAGCGAAATTGTCATGGCTTCAGAAGTTGAAGAAGCTCCCGCTGAAGAAGTACCTGATTATCCGGTAACACTGTTCTTCACAAAAGGTGGCTATTTCAAAAAAATTACTCCGCAATCGCTGAGGATGAGCGGTGAGCATAAGCTCAAAGAAAACGATGAAATTATGCAGACAATTGAAGCTTCAAACAACAAGCAGCTTTTGTTCTTCACTGATAAATGTCAGGTGTACAAAGCAAAAGCTGATGATTTTGCCGATACTAAAACAAGCGTTCTCGGTGATTTTGTGCCTGCAAAGCTTGGCATGGATGATGGTGAAAACGCAGTTTATCTTGCTGTTATGGATGATGAGTGTAAAGGTTATATGCTTTTCTTCTTTGAAAACGGAAAAGTTGCCAAGGTTGCTCTTTCGTCATATCAAACCAAAACCAACCGTAAAAAGCTCATTAAGGCATATAGCGACAAATCTCCGCTTGTTCAAATTATGTATATCGGCGAGGATAAAGACCTTGTCATTGAAACTTCAGGCGGCCGCCGTTTGCTGTTTAACACTTCGCTTGTTTTGCCCAAGGCGATGAAAGATACCATCGGCGTTTCCTGCATCACTCTCAAGCGCAGCAACAAAATCACACTTGTTCGTGATTATGTTGAGGGAGAATTTGTCAAAGCCTATAGATACAGAGCTAAGAGTCTGCCATCAACAGGCGCACTTTTGAGCACCGAAGATGCAGCACTCAAGAACAACATCACTTTTGATGGTTTCGATTCATAATAAAAAAAGATACCGATTCAGTTAGTCCTGTTCGGTATCTTTTTGCGCTATTTATTTCTGGTATTTATGGCTTTGAGCTACTGCCAACTCATCACAGCGTTCGTTTTCAGGATGCCCTGCGTGCCCCTTGATCCATTCAATTTTAACTTCGTGTTTGCTAATCAAATTCAGCAGTTCATCCCAAAGTTCAGGATTGAGCGCAGGCTTTCTGTCCTTTTTCTTCCAGCCGTTCTTTTTCCATGAAGCCGCCCAGCCAAGGTTAATTCCGTTTGCAACATATTGTGAATCGGTGATAACCGTTACATAACATTTTTCCTTGAGTGCTTTCAGCCCCTCAATCACAGCAGTGAGTTCCATGCGATTGTTGGTT
>JAMPAE010000004.1 GCA_023667385.1 Ruminococcus sp. | reverse complement strand
CAGGTAAAACAGAGGGTAAGCACTGCTCTGTTTGTAACACCGTTCTTGTTGCTCAGGACGTTGTTGAAGCAACAGGTCACGAAATGGTAACAGACGCAGAAGCCGTTGCTCCAACCTGCACAGAAGCAGGCAGCACAATGGCTCAGCATTGCAAAAACTGTGATTACGTTGTTGAATCAAAAGTTGTTGATGCAACAGGACACACAGAGGAAACTGTAAAGGGCACACCCGCAACCTGCACTGAAACAGGTCTTACTGATGGCGTTGTTTGCTCTGTTTGTGATGAAGTAATCGTTGCTCAGGAAGAAATTGCCGCTAAGGGTCACACCGAAGCAACCCTCAAGGGCTACAAGCCGACTTGCGAGAATCCGGGCAAAACTGACGGTGTATACTGCACAGTATGCAAAGCAACCATCGTTGCTCAGGAAACAATCCCGGCAAAGGGCCACGTTGACGAAAATCAGAACGGCATTTGCGATGAATGCAAAGAGATTTCATGCGACTGCATCCATCACCTGATTTTCAAGAACAAATTCTACAAGGTTATCTACAAGATTATTCTTCCGATCTGGAAGCTTCTTGGAATCAACAAGACTTGTGCTTGCGGTCAACCTCATTACTTTTTCGCTAAATAATCAGCCACACTCATAAGAAAACACAGGGTTTCCAAACGGTTACCCTGTGTTTTTTGTTGCTTTTTTTGGGTACTGCCCAACGTGGGCAAAGTGAAAAATGCGGCGGCTCATTATCTCTAAAGCCACCGCACAAAAGCGCAATATTAACAAAAAATCAAGCCTGCAAGAACTCGATCACCGGCGCAAGTTGCTCCTCGCTCACCATGTCAAAGCCCTGTTCAAACAGCTCCAGCGCTTTCTTTTGCTCCGGATCATCACTATCCTTGAGCTTTGATTTGAGCATTTTCATCATCATGCCCATCATCATTTTATACATACCTTTGAGCTTGCTGATGTTGAATGCGCCCTGAAGCATGAATAACGGCTCTGTGACAGCGTTTTTCTCTTTCAACTCATTAATCTGCTTTTCATCGGTCATCATGCCAACGGCGCAAACAGCCTTGATTGAGGTGAATTTCTCTCTTACCTCTTTCAGCCCTTGCAATGCACCCGCCATGACCCAGCCGATGTAAATCACTTCTTCGTCGGCTGAAACTGAGCCTGCTTTTTCAAGCGGAATCACTGTGCAGCCTGTTTTTTCGCCCAACATTTCTGCATATCGCTGTGATGAGCCTGCGTTTGTTGTGTATATGATTGTTGCCATAAGTGTTATAACTCCTCTGCTTGTAAAATTGGTTCTGTGTGGTGATTTTTGCTTTTTATGAGTGCGATGATCGTCAATGCCGTCACAACCGGTGCCAGCAGATTTATCGTCGGCTTGAGGTCGAACGAATCATGCGGCAGGTTTGAAATGACGTGCAGGCTCACCGCAAGCGGAACTGTGAACCAAAGCACGCTTGCCGCAAGAATTTTCATGAGCGCTTTTTTTGCTCCGTCAAAGTACCACTCAGCATTGTGCCTGACTTTTTTGAAGTACTTGCACAAAAAAGCATAGACGAAAATCGCAATGAAATCATTGATTACTTTTGAATAAAAGGTTGAAACAAAGCTTTCGTAATATTCACTGTATTTTACGCCAAAGAAAGCCTGCAGAATCAAATCAACAAGCGGATCGTCAGATGAAAACTCCATGCTTGCGCCCATGAGGTTGGATATGACAAAAAACACACCCACAACAAAAAGCCCAATTGAAATAAGCATCAGCAATATGCAGATTATTCTGAGCACGCCCGCCGTCCTCTCAGCGGAACGATTTTTCTCCAAAAGCCATCACCTCTTTGATGTATTATAACACCAAATTTCACTGCGGTCAATAAGGCACAAAAAATAGCGACATACAAGCATAAGCTTACTTGTCGCTATTTTGGTTGCTATTAATCTGAAATCTTGCTCAGGAAGGCTCTGAGCCTTTCTGTTTTCGGGTTGCCGATGACTTCTTCGGCAACACCCTCTTCTGCAATTACTCCCTGATCCATAAACACAATGTAATCAGAAACCTCTTTTGCAAAGGTCATTTCATGTGTTACGATGACCATTGTCATGTTTTCATCTGCAAGCTCCCTGATGACTTTCAGAATCTCACCTGTCAGCTCAGGATCAAGCGCACTTGTTGGCTCATCGAAAAACAGAATTTTCGGCTCAAGCGCCATGGCACGTGCAATTGAAACACGCTGTTTCTGCCCGCCCGAAAGCTCACACGGGTAGTTCTCCATTTTATCCTCAAGACCCATTTTCTTGATTACCGACTTTGCTTTGCGGTCAATTTCATCAAGGATTTCCTTTTTGTTTTTCTTGAAATCAGGGTTCTTTTTCGCACGAATTTTCAGCGCAAGCTTAACATTATCAAGCACGTTATACTGCGGAAAAAGGTTGAAATCCTGAAAAACAAGTCCGATACTCAACTGTTTTTCCAGCCTTTCCTTTTTTGAAAGTCCTTTTTCACTTGCCGCATCAAAAATCACATCTCCGTCAACAACAATTGAGCCGGCGTCTGCCTTTTCAAGGAAGTTAATGCACCTGAGCAGCGTTGTTTTGCCGCTGCCCGAAGAGCCGATGATTGAGAGCACGTTACCCTCCTCAAGGTCAAACGAAATGCCTTTGAGCACACGGGTTTTGCCGAAGCTTTTTTTGAGATTACGAACTTCAAGAATTGCCATTGTAACGCCCCCTTAACTGTGATAATAATCCAGCTTCTTCTCAACTTTTCTGAAAATAACCGTGAGAAGTCCGCAGAATATCAGATAAAATGCGCCTGTGTAAAGCAAGGGCCAAAGAAGTCCGTCAGACCTGATAAATTCCTGACCGCTCCAAATAATTTCATAAACCGCAATAATTCTTGCGAGCGAAGTATCTTTGACCAGAGTGATGATTTCGTTGCTCATCGGCGGCACTATTCCCTTGATTACCTGAAAGAGGATAACCTTAAAAAATGTCTGAGTTTTTGTCAGACCGAGCACCTGGCCTGCCTCATATTGTCCTTTTGGTATGGCTTCAATGCCGCCACGGTAAATCTCTGAGAAATAGCACGAATAATTGATTACGAATGCAATCAGAACCGCCGTGAATCTGTCAAAACATTCCCATGTTGCAAGCCACTGCATGAACATACCGGAAGCACCTGCTTTGCTTGCCCAGTTGCCAATGAGTCCGGGGCCGTAATAAATGACGATGAGTTGGAGCATAAGCGGCGTACCTCTTATTATCCAAACCAGCACACGTGAAAGCCAGCTAAGCGGCTTAAATTTGCTCATCGAACCGAAGCTTATAACCAACCCCAACGGTATGGCAAAAAGCAGCGTCAACCCAAAAATTTTAAGCGTTTGCCCAAAGCCTTGTAACAGGCTCAATGTAACAGTCCAAAACATAAAAAATCCGCACGGCACCCACTTTGCTTACCCTGCAAGTGCCGACCTTTCCTTTTTTTACTTTCTGAATCATAACACAAAACACGGCAAGCAATTTCTGACATTATAACAGTAAATATGCCGCCGTGTTTCGTTAGTCTCAAATTAATTTTTCAATTGATTAATCAGCAAGAGTAACATGGTATTTCTCTGCAAGAGCTTTGAGAGTTCCGTCAGCTTTAAATTCATCCATTGTTGCGTTGATTTCAGCAACCATGTCTGAACCCTTGCGGCAACCAATGCCGTATTCTTCAGTTGAAAGAACAATTGTGTATCCAAGATCTGCGCAGTCTGCACCTTCTGCTGTCATTGCGTCTGCCATTGTTTTGTCAATTACGCAAGCATCGGCCGAACCGCTCTTAACTTCAAGAAGTGCTTCCTGCTGACCGTCAACGGCTGTGTAGTTCTTTGCGCCGAGAGCTTCGATTTCATCTTCACCGGCCGAACCTGCTTCTGCAACGAACTTGAGGTCAGCAAGGCTTTCCTTGGTTGCATATTCTTCAAGCTTATCCTTAGCCATAACAACAACCTGACCGTTGATTGCATATGCATTTGTTGCGCTTGCATTTTTCAGAATCTCATCGGTAATTGTCATACCGTTCCAAAGGCAGTCAACTGATTTTGAGTCAAGCTCCATGAATTTGTTAGCCCATGTGATTTCTTTAAATTCAACATCAACGCCGAGTTTTTCGCCGAATTTCTGTGCAAATTCAGTGTCAAAGCCAATCCAATTGCCTGACTTATCTTTATAGTTCATCGGTTCAAAAGTCGTGATGGCAACAACAAGCTTGCCTTTTTCCTTGATGTAATCAAGGTCCTTAACTGTTGCTGCATCTTCTGATGTTGCATCACCTGCTGCGCTTGTGTTAGAATCCTGAACGTCATTTTTGCTGCCGCAGCCATAAAGTGCGATGCATCCGACAATCATGAGAACAGCAAGAACTGCTGCAAGAATTTTTTTGCTCATAATAAATATCTCCTCTTATTGTTTAATATTTACCAAAGCACGCTGTGCGCTTTAGTGTAGTAACATACTAACACATACGGCAAATTTTGTCAATAGATTTTACTTTAAAAGCGAAAAAGGAGCTGCCTGTTGACAACTCCTTTTGAAATTTTTGAGTGTTGATTAATAAGTGAACTCGTAAACTTCATCCATTGAGCCTTCAAGGCCAACGCTGAGAGAAACAACGAGCTTACCTGAACCGCTGCCGCTCATCGGAAGCTTTGTTTCATATTTTGCGAGTCTTCCCTGACCGTCAACATTGAGGATGAGGGTAGCACCCGGATATGTCATGTTTGCTTCTGAAATCTTTGCAGGGCTGATGTCAAGTGTTGCAAGGTTCAGCGGAGAAAGACATGATTCGTGATGAACAGGGTTAACTGTATCTGTTCCGTTGAAGCTTGAGGTTTCTTCAATGAGATTGATGGTCATTGTGTAACCGTCACCGCTCGGTGTGCAAGTTGCATCTTTAACGCCTTCTGCTTTAAGTGCAACATCTCTTCCGCCCGGAGTGATGATGTTCTTCATGTCACATTCAGCATTGTTGTTGGTATCTTCAGTACCCATGCTGCCATTACCTGTGAAAGTATACATTGTGTCTGACGGCTTAACAAGACCCTGAACGATTTTGTTGATCTGGTCTTTCATTGCCGGTGCATCTGTAACGTTGATTACAGTGTTTGATGTTTTGTGAAGCTTAACTGTGCCCGGATTGCTCTTCATTCCATTGATGAGTTCGTTGTATTTTGCAACGATGTCCTCTTTTGAAGACGGCGTACCTGCTGACGTTGATGTGCCTGCGCCTGCTGCTGTTGTTGCCGGCTCGCTTGCGCCGCCGTTCGGTGTGCTTGCATCGGCTGCTGTTGTTGCAGGGTCACTTGCAACCGGAGCTTGAGTTGTCGGCGGTGTTGTGGGCTGGGTGTCAGCAACCGGAGGATTTGTCGGTGTTACAGTGCCGCCGTTTGCCGGCTGTGCATCACCTGAAACGTTAACGGCGATTTTGATTCCGCCCTTTGTTGCGCCGATTCCGAAACCACTTAAGAAAACGATAAGAGCTACGAGAACGATAGCAACAACCTTGAGTTCTTTTTTCATGAGTATATACTCCTTTCAAAATGTTTGCGTCTGAAGTCGTCGGACCTAACGCTTTCCGTAATAATGGCTCCTTTGAAATTCTGCGTTGATTTATAGTTCAACGTCTGAGTCATTTACCATACAAAAATACAATAAAATCATCAAAATGTCAAGTGCTTTTTGCGCTTTATTTGTTGATTTTTTCGCATAATTTCAAGGATAAATTTGCCTGTTGTGCATTTTCGACAATTCAGTGCCTTGTTATATGTGAAAAATGCTAAAAACAGACTTTTGTCGGAATAATTCATTGTCATCCGTATTGTTAACGAATCGTTATTATTTTTCTTCTCCGAACGCAAATTACATCAAATTTTATCATTTCTTGGGGATTTTTGTTGTAAAACTTCAGCCAAGCGCATCAAATTTTACAAAATGTACTTGTTTTTGTGCCGTAAAAATGTTATCATCTTATAGCTATTCTATATGTAAGGAGAAAAAACGTATGTCAAAGAAAAAATCCGCCGAAAAAGCGGAAAATCAGCATCCGAACAAAATCGGAATCAAAGACGCCAGCGGATATGCCATCGGTGATGCGGGTAACCTGTTTAACCTCACCTACATCTCCAGCTATCTGAAGCTCTTCATGACGGACGTTCTCAAAATTTCGCCCGCCAGAACAGGTCTCATGTTCATCATCACAAGGCTTTGGGACTGCATTAACGACCCGATTTGGGGCGCAATGGTTGCAAAAAGAGCTCCGAGCAAAGACGGTAAGTTCCGCCCATATCTCAAATGGGTTGCACTTCCTCTCGGCTTGGCAACAATCCTTTGCTTCCTGCCTTATCACAACTTCACTCAAAATCAAACCGCACTTCTTGCCATCTGCTATGTTACATACATCTTCTATGGAATGATGTATACCGGCATGAACATTCCGTTCGGCTCGCTTGCATCGGTCATCACTGATGACCCGGCGGGAAGAACGTTGCTTTCAACATTCCGCTCAATCGGCTCCGGTGTCGGCGGCGGTGTTGTTTCGCTCATTGCTCCGCTGGTTATCTATTCTGCAACAGGTGCAGTTGACCCGGTTACAGGCAAAGACATCAAAGCCGCTGACGGAACAAAGATGTTCATTTTCGGCTTGCTCATGGGTATCTTCTCAATCATCTTCTATCTCTGGAGCTTCAGAACAACAAAGGAAAGAGTTCCATCAGAAGAAGAACCAAAGGTCGATTTCAAAAAGACATATTCCGGCTTGCTCAAGTCAAGGCCGTTTGTTACGGTCGCTCTTGCAGGCGTGCTCATCAGCGGTCAGCTCCAATTCAACTCATTCAACAACTATCTTTACAAGAACTACTTTACCAACACGAACCTCGGCATTTTGGGCACAATCTGCAACTATTTACCAACGGTCGTGCTCATCTTCTTCATGCCAAAGCTTGTGGCAAGGTTCGGCAAGAAAGAGCTTTGCGGCAATGTTTCAATCATTTCCGCAATCGGTGCAGTGTTCCTTGCTGTTGTTTGTAACAATCAGAGTATCATCGACAAAATCACAGGCACACCGGGCGGCATTTTCCCGTGGCCGATTTTCATGATCATCCTGCTTGTAATCGGCTTCGGATACACATTCATCAGCCTCACCTGCTGGGCAGTTGTTATGGACGTTATCGACTATCAGGAATACACCACCGGCATCAGAAACGAAAGTGCAGTTTATGCTGTTTATACTTTTGCAAGAAAGCTTGGTCAAACAATTGCCGACGCAAGCGGTCTGTTCCTGCTTCAGTGGGCAAAATATGACAGTGAGACCGCAGGCAACGGCTTCATCACTGAAAACGACACCAGTAAGAAGATCATGCTTATCTGCACGGTTATTCCTGCCGTTGTTTACACCTGCGTATGGCTGCTTATGAAGTTCGGCTATCCGCTCACAAAAGAAAAACTCGTTCCGATTTACGATTTCGTTCGTGAAAAACGTGAAGCAGCAGCAAACGAAGCTCTCACCTCAAACACATCGGAAGCTCCCGAGCTTGCATAAACAAAAAAACAAAATTCAAACCACTCCGTTGCATTTGCTTCAGAGTGGTTTTTTCATATATAATAATGTAAGATAAAAATGAGCAAGCATTCCGCCTGCTCATTAATTTTTGTTTAATCAGTCAACTGTTGTTCTGCTTTCAGCAAGGATTTTGCCATCAATGCCCTCGAACTTTTCCTCTTTTGGGATAAGCTGATGTATCGAATATGCCATGACTGCTGCTGCACCAACAAGCTTTGCAATCCGTGAGCACATTTTCAGCTTTTTTGTCAGCTCTTTTTTCGTTTGCTTATTCATGCTGTTCCTCCTCAATCAATCGTAATTGAATAGCCGCAATCTTTAAAATAGCGCACAAGAAAAGCCTTGTTTTGTCCTTTTCGCAGCCATGCGGTTGAAACCTGATTAGTTTTAATTATTTCATCAAGCAGTTCACGATTTTTGTTGCACCATGAGCGATACTCAATGTCCGGCATGAAAACGATTCTGCCGCTTTTGTTGTTATCCATAACATAAACACCCCTTACCTTTTTTAGCTTTGACATTTCAGGGATAATTTATCGCTGAAAAAACAAAAACCGCAGCTAACTGCGGCTTCATTTTCATTTGTGTCGGCATCGCCTTATCTTCCCGGGCCGCTTCCAGCCAAGTATTGTCAGCACTGATGAGCTTAACTTCCGTGTTCGGGATGGGAACGGGTGGACCCTCATCGCTAAAGACACCGACTTCGCTTGTGCCTGTCGCACTTGCGTTTCTGTGATTGTTAGTATACTACGATTAAACCCATTTGTCAACACTTTTTTGAAAGTTTTTTCAATTTTTTTGAAAAAGTTTTGTCAGCGTAAAATTTCGTCAGCCGTTTCACGTTTTTTCCTGCGTTTGGGAACAACGATGCAAACAACAATGCAGGCAATCACAACGGCAGGATAATAAACAAAAGCGGCATAATACATGATGTTAGCTAAAGCAGATGCCATTTCGTTTTTTCGCTGAACCATGTAGGTCTTGACAGAAAATTCATAATTAGCATTTTCATCATAGCTCGCAGCACTGTCATCATATTCATAAGATACCTCAACATTGTCAGGTTCCACATAAAACCAATCAAAACCCTTTACTTCATGATTGAGCCATCGAAATTCAGCAACAACTTCGCCGTTGTCATTGTTTATCGTGTGAACACGCTTTTCATATTCCTCAATTTCTTCGGCGCTCTTTCCTTCCAAAGCGGTGTCCACTGCATTTAATGTTCCATCATAATCTGACGGAACCGGGTTCGGTGTTTCCATATATTCAATAAATTCTTCTTTTGTCATTGTTTTTTCCTGATAATATCCATCAAAATGCCCAACAACAATTTGCGCACCGATTCCGCAAGCTACAAACACAACTGCCAGAAAAATTGCACGCATTCTGAACTTGAAATCAACTTTCGCCTGCCTGCTCTGCTGCTTGTTTGGGATTCGATTGAAATGCTTGAGCAAAACAATTGTAACAGTTGCAGCAATAAGATCAAACGGAACGAGAATAAGCAAGCTTGCAGGATATGACAAAGCATCAACAGTGACAAGCTGCACCAGCGTTGTGATAATCACCAGCACAAGAAAAATTAATGAATACGCCGTGGTGCGGTTCATTTGAAGCTTTTGCTTTTCTTTGGTTTCCTCATCGGTATCATCAGCGGCAATTTTCTCTTTAAGTCTTGTGTGGGAAACGCCGATCATCACCGCCGCAATCACGTAATATATACAAATTGAAAAGAAAACAGAAAAGCTGAAAGAGCCAATCATATCAAACGCAGAAGCATTGATTCCGTTCATTTGAACAGCAAAAGTTTCTGCCCTGAGCAGTGCCAAGCCTGTGAAACCGCAGGCAACTGCACAAAGAATTTTGTGAATGGTAAACCCTTTGTCAAAAAGATTTCGCACGGATTTTTCAATTTTATCAGTAAAAGTGTTCTGCTGAGGCTGAACAGCTTGAATATTTTCCGCCGTGGGTTCTCGCTTTTCGCCTTTCAGAAGCTCATCGCACGTTATGCCGAAAACTTCTGCAATGATTGGAATCATGCTCAAATCAGGCAAGCTTTCGTCACGCTCCCAATGGCTGATTGTTTTATCCGAAACGTTCAGAATCTCCGCAAGCTGCTTTTGCGTCATGCCTGCATCTTTCCTGAGCTGTGCAATAAATTTGCCGATTGTTGTTTTTTCCATGTGTATACCTCCTCGGTTGCCGTTTTAGGATGACTTAATTTTAAAGTAAAAAACACTGAAAAGGCAACATGACAGGTTGGGATTGACTCTCAGAATCTGAGAATCGGCTGAAATAATTCCGTTTAGTAAAAAATAAGGCGCAAGCGACATTACTTGACAAAATATAACAACAATGTTATTCTTATCATGCAGATTATGCTGCCATAGGGAAACTGTATAACAGAATAGCGGTTATGTTCTCACCCGTTTTATTTGGGAGGGAATTTTATGAAACCTTCCACACTTTACGGAGGGGGAATGCATATAAACTATGTTACGTTAAACGAGCTTATTGCTTTGCTTACATTGATAGCTACAATTATCAACATCAGCACAAATGTAATGTTTTGGTTTATTGCCTACATAAATAAAAAATAACCGCCCAAGTTCCAAAAGTGCGGTTATTTTTTAATTGCAACTTGAGAACATAACTGCTATAACAGTTCTCCCTATGCTTATTATATATTACGTATCAGCACTTTGTCAAGTCAGAGTGTTGTCTTTTTTTGCATTTTATATCTCAATATCCAACTCAACAGGGCAATGATCTGAGCCGAAAATTTCAGGGTGAATTTTTGCTTCTTTAATGCTATCGGCAATACGCTCGGAAACAACAAAATAGTCAATTCTCCATCCAACGTTTTTTTCACGTGCTTTGAAGCGATAGCTCCACCATGAATAAGCATCTGTGAGGTCGGGATAAAGATGGCGGAAAGTGTCAACAAAACCGCTGCTCAGCAGTTCACCGAACTTGCCCCTTTCTTCATCGGAAAATCCGGGATTACCTCTGTTTGTTTTTGGATTTTTCAGGTCAATCTCGTTGTGCGCAACGTTGAGGTCTCCGCAGAAAATGACAGGCTTGTTTCTGTCAAGCGATTTGAGGTACTCACGGAAATCATCTTCCCACTTCATTCTGTATTCGATTCTTTTAAGTCCGTCTTGGGCATTGGGTGTATAACAAGTGATGAAATAGTAATTTTCAAATTCAAGGGTAATCAGCCTGCCCTCGGTGTCGTGTTCGGCAATATCCATGCCGTTGAAAACTGCAATCGGCTCTTCTTTTGTGAAAATCGCCGTGCCGGAGTAGCCCTTGCGTTCAGCATAGTTCCAATATTGATGATAGCCGTCAAGCTCAAGGTTGATTTGCCCCTGCTGAAGCTTCGTTTCCTGAAGGCAGAAAATGTCAGCATCAAGCTCTTTGAATGAATCCATAAAGCCTTTTTGAACGCAGGCTCTGATTCCGTTCACGTTCCATGAAATCATCTTTTTCATTATAATATATGTGCTGCAGCCGACACCAAACCTTTTTCCGCCGTGCCGCAGACACTCCTTTCTTCAAAAATTCTTAAAATTGTTGCGTATCTTTAAAGCGAGTTTTACTGATTTTATCACAAATTGTAAACTTTTTCAACTCATAGATTTGTTTGGTTGACACTCGCTTATTTTTCTATTATAATTACTATTGACTTTTTATATCACTTTGAGTTTTCAAAAGCTTATGGTGATTTCATGCGGAGCTTATCCGCCAATCAATTTGTTTTACGGAGGTAAATCATTATGAAAAACAGAGGACTTGCTTTTCTTCTTTGTGCCGTGATGCTTTTCTCGTGCCTGCCCGTCACTCCTTTCGGAGAAATAACGGGACTTACGGCAAATGCCGCAGACACTGAAAGCGGCGTTGACGTCACAGAGCTGAAAAAACTTTATGACAGTGTGCCTAAATCAGAATGGAGTCAGTATACAGACACTGAAACTCTTGAAATTTGGTATAACAGTGCGGCGGAGATTCTTGAAAATCCCGATTCTTTCAGCCAAAGCTATATTGATAAAATTGAAGCGAGCTTGAAGAATGCAATCTCCGGCCTTAAATATCACACAAAAAGCATTTCGCTCAGCCAAACTGCCGCAACCGCAGGCGTTGATTCAACGGTTCAGCTCACCGCAACGCTTAACCCGAAAAATGCAGCCGACCCCGTTACCTGGAAATCAAGCAGCGAAAGCATTGCAACAGTGAATGCAAGCGGCCTTGTAACCGTCAGGGGATACAGCAAAAACGGTGTTGTCATCACTGCAACATCAAACGGTCACAGTGCAACCTGCAAAATCACAACGCTTAATCCGCTCGGCGGAGTTACACTTTCAAAAACAAGCAACACTCTTTATGAATCGCAGTCATTCACCCTCACTGCAAAGGCAATCGGCAAGGATTCAAGTGCAAGCACAACCGACACCGTAATTTACACCTGGGATTCATCAAACTCAAGCGTTGCTTCTGTTAACGATTCAGGTAAGGTTACCGCAAAAAAAGCAGGTTCAACAACGATTTCTGTCACTGCTAAAGCAGGCAGCAATCAATATAAAGCAACCTGCAAGGTTACGGTCAACAAATTAACCGAAATCACTTCAATCAAGGTCAACACTCAGCTTGTCAACGGCTCGCTGCCTCTGACAGTCAATGAAACAACAACCTTCAAGGTCACGGTTTCTCCTGCTGACGCAAGTGTGAAGGATTTCAAATGGATCAGCAGCGACCCGAAAATTGCAACTGTTAAAGCAGATAAAATCAGCGGCGCAGTTGTTACGGCAAAAATCACTGCTCTCAAAGCAGGTAAAACAAAAATTTCATATTCAACCACAGACGGTAGCAGCAAAAGCGGCTCATTCACGGTTGAAGTTAAACCTCTGATCAATTTCCTCTCAATTTCAGAATCATATAAGGTCATTAATCCTGACAAAACAAACGCAAAACTGACAGCAACCATCAAGCCTGCAAACGCAGGAAACCAGGTTTTGACATGGACATCTTCAAATCCTGATGTGTGCGATGTGAACTATGCCGGCGTTCTGATTCCGAAAAGCAACGGCACAACAACCATCATTGCAAAAACTCAGGATGGCTCAAACCTCACGGCAAACTGCACTGTCAGGGTTGCTGAAAAAGCATCTTCCGTCAGCCTTAACAAAACATCTCAGTCGCTCAATGTAACCAAAACCGCAACTCTCACTGCAACCGTCAAAACCTCTGACGGCAGCAAATATAACAATGTTTCTTGGTCATCATCAAACACAAAGGTTGCCACCGTTTCATCAAGCGGAAAAATCACCGCAAAATATCCGGGTACGGCAACCATCAGGGCAACCGCACTCGACGGTACCGGAAAATCTGCAACCTGCAAGGTGACTGTCACTGCTCCCGTAAAAGGCGTTTCTCTCACCGCAAAAAAAACAATTGACGTCAAGCAGGAAGTGACGCTGAAGCCAACTTTTAACCCATCATATGCTTCAAACAAAAAAGTAACATGGAAATCAAGCAACACAGCCGTTGCAACAGTTTCATCTTCAGGCGTTGTAAAGCCGAAAAAAGTCGGCACAGCAACAATCACCTGCACAACTGCCGACGGCGGCTACAAAGCTAACTGCGTTGTGACTGTTGTCATCAAAACAACCTCAATTAAGCTCAGCAAAGCCTCAGCAACCGTTGCCGCAGGAAAGACCTATTCGCTCAAGGCGACGCTTGCTCCAACAAATGCAACGGACAAAACCGTTAAGTGGAGTTCATCAAACACAAAGGTTGCAAAAGTTTCATCTTCAGGCGTTGTGACTGCCGTTGCAGGCGGAAGCTGCACCATCACCGCAAAATCAAGCGGCGGACAAAGCGCAACCTGCAAAATCACGGTCACACAAAAAGTTTCAACCGTCGATTTAAGCAAAACAAGCGCAACGCTTTATACTTCCCAAGTATACACACTCAAAGCAACCATCACTCCGTCAACCGCAACAAACCAAAACGTAACCTGGTCATCATCAAACACAAAGGTTGCCACTGTTTCATCAAAGGGCGCTGTCACTGCAATTGCAACAGGTTCGGCAATCATCACGGTTAAAACCGCAGACGGCGGTTACACCTCAAAGTGCACGGTTAAGGTGGTTAAAAAGGTTGATGTGAAAGGCATTTCACTTTCATCAAAAACTCTTTCACTTGCAAAAGGCAAGCAAGCAACGCTTGACACAACTTTTAACCCAAACAACGCAAGTGAAAAGGGCGTCACATGGACAACAAGCGACAGCAGCATTGCAACCGTAACTTCAAAGGGTGTTGTTAAGGGCGTCAAAACCGGCAAAGCTGTCATCACCGCAAAATCAAAAGACGGCAATTTCACTGCAAAATGCACCGTCACTGTTACGCAAAAAGCAACAGGAGTAAAGCTCAGTGCTTCAACGATTAAAGTTGCAAACGGTCAGTCAAAAACACTCACTGCAACGGTTTCCCCATCTGATGCATCAAACAAAAAGGTGACATGGAAATCAAGCAATACTGCCATTGCAAAGGTCAACTCATCAGGCGTTGTCACAGGCGTTAAAGCCGGAACCGCAACCATCACGGCAACAACAAATGACGGCGGCTACAGCGCATCATGCAAAGTCACCATTTTCAATTCATCGTCAGGAGTCACGCTCAGTGCGAATGTTTTGAAAATACCGAAAGGTGAAACCAAAATTTTGACCGCAACTGTTTTGCCCGAATCCGCAACAAACAAAACAGTTACTTGGAAATCAAGTGATAAAAAGGTTGCCACTGTTAACTCGGCAGGTCAAATTACTGCACTTAAAATCGGCGCAACCATCATCACTGCAACATCAAAGGATTCAGGCTTATCTGCCGACTGCATGGTTGAAGTTGTTCAGCTTGCAACCGGGGTCAGCATCAACTATACCTCGCTGACACTTCAGGCGGGTGCATCAAAAACGCTCACCGCTTCGGTAAAACCATCAACAGCTTCTGACAAAACAATCAAATGGAGCTCATCAAACAAAAAGATCGCAACCGTTAATTCCAAAGGCAAGGTCACTGCTGTTGCGGCAGGCACAGCAACAATCACCGCAAAATCAGGCGATGGCAAAGCACTTGCAACCTGCAGAATCACGGTTAAGCAGCCCGTAACCTCCTTAACACTCAGCAAAAAGACTGTATATATCGGCGTCAACAAATCATATACAATTAAGGCAACTGTTAAACCCACAAACGCAAGTGACAAAACCGTGAAGTGGTCAACAAGCGATAAGAGCGTTGTTACCGTCACATCAAAGGGCGTTGTCAAAGGCGTAAAACTCGGCAAGGCAACCATCACGGCAACAGCTCAAAGCGGAAAGGTTGTTGCAAAATGTACCGTTCAGGTTGTAAAACCGGTAACAGGAATTAAGCTCAACAAAATTTCAGTTACGGTCAACGTTGGAAAATCGTTCACTCTTACTCCGACGGTCAGCCCAAAGGATGCAACGGTGAAAACCGTGAAGTGGACATCAAGCAACACATCAATTGCAACTGTCAATTCCAAAGGCAAGGTAACCACCAAAAAGCCCGGTTATGCCGAAATCACGGCAACAACAAATGACGGCAGCTTTAAGGCAACTTGCAGTGTAAACTCAAGGCGTCCGCTCAAAGGTATTTCATTTGCAAAAACATCAGTCACCGCTGAAGTCGGCAAAACAACAAAGCTCAGCGTAACCTTCAATCCAAAAGATGCAACAAACAAAACGCTCACGTGGAAATCCAGCAACACATCAATTGCAAAGGTATCCTCAAACGGAACGGTTACGGGCGTAAAGAAAGGTACCGCCAAAATCACTGCAACATCGGCAGACGGCAGCTTCAAAGCCACCTGCACTGTCAAGGTTGTTAAAAAAGTCACAAGCGTCAAGCTTAATCAGACTTCCATTGTGCTTTATCTTGACAAGCGCACAACGCTAAAGGCAACAGTTGCTCCATCTGATGCATCAAACAAAAATGTCACATGGACATCAAGCAGCAGCTCAATTGCCAAGGTTGATGCAGACGGCAACATCACGCCGCTCAAAACAGGCACAACCACAATCACTGTTAAAACTGCGGATGGCGGCAAAACCGCAAAATGCACTGTTAAGGTTGAAAAAGCAGCAAAAACAATCAAGCTGAACAAAGCAAGCCTTGCAATGATTGCGGGCAACTCCTCCACCCTCACGGCAACGATCACTCCGTCCGATACCACAAACAAAAAGGTCACTTGGACGTCATCGAACACAAGCATTGCAACAGTCAACTCATCAGGCGTTGTTAAAGCACTCAAGGGCGGTACTGTCACAATCACGGCAAAAACAAGCAACGGATTGACTGCAAAATGCACAGTCAAAATCACTCAGGCTGTTGCAGGCATTGCGCTTGACAAAACCGAATGCACAATCTATGCCGGCGACAAACTCACCTTGAAAGCAACAGTTAATCCGACCGCTGCAACGAACAAAGCCGTCACTTGGAGCAGCTCTGATTCGTCAGTTGCAACTGTTTCAGCGTCAGGCGTAATCAGCGCATTGAAGGCAGGCACAGCAACAATCACAGTTAAAACCGCAGACGGCGGCAAAACTGCAAGCTGCGCTGTTACCATCCTCCAGCACGTGACAGCAGTAACAATTGATAAAACTTCACTGACAATTGCAAGGGGCGAAACAGCAGAGCTCACCGCAGCAGTTGCACCGAAAAATGCAACAAACAAGGAAATCACATGGAGCTCCTCAAACACTG
This sequence comes from Ruminococcus sp., assembly GCA_023667385.1. Taxonomy (GTDB): domain Bacteria; phylum Bacillota; class Clostridia; order Oscillospirales; family Acutalibacteraceae; genus UBA6857. The sequence continues at coordinate 16,477 of JAMPAE010000004.1, read as the reverse complement.
AAGTTGCTCAGGTTTCAGCAGCAGGCACGGTTACGGCAATCGCAGTCGGCGAAGCTGTGATCACAGCAAAAGCCAATGACAACGGCATCAGTGCTGAATGTATCGTCAGCGTTTATGAAGCCGCAACGGGTATCACACTTGCTGAAACCGAAAAGACCATGCTTTCAGGCAATGAGATCACTCTTTCGGCAACGGTTTCTCCATCTGACGCAACAAACAAGGCTGTTAAATGGTCCAGCGGCGATGCAACAATTGCTCAGGTCAACTCAGCCGGCACAGTAACTGCAATCCGCCCCGGCGTTGTGACAGTCACTGCCACAACAGCAGATGGCGATTTCAAGGCTGAATGTGTAATCACAATTTTGCAAAACGCCGAAAGTATTACCATAAGTGAAAACGAATTGACTCTTGCCGAAAATGAGCAGACCACACTCACGGCGGCAATACTTCCCGAAGATGCACAAAGCAAAGATGTCATCTGGAAGTCAAGCGATGAAAGCGTTGCAAAGGTTGAAAACGGCATCATAACCGCAATTTCAAAAGGTACGGCAACCATCACCGCAATCTCTGCAATCAATGAAAACGTTTTTGCCGAATGCAAAGTTGAAGTTCTGAGAAAGGTCACAGGCATCACGCTGAACCAGACTTCCGATTCTCTTTACATCTATGATAGCATGACTCAGCTTACGGCAACAGTTACACCTGCTGATGCAAACAATACCGACGTCAAGTGGTCAACAAGCGATGAAAACATTGCAACCGTTGAAAACGGCATTGTAAGCTTCGTTAACGCCGGTACGGTGACAATTACAGCAGAAACGGTCGATGGCGGATTCAAGGCTGAATGTGTTCTGACAATTACTCAGCCGGCAAACCAGGTTGTGTTCGATGAGGCCGAAATCAACCTCACAATCGGCGAAACCAAACAACTCAACGCAACGGTTCTTCCCGATAACACAACCGAGAAAGTCCTGATGTGGACAAGCTCAGACAGCAGCATCGTTTCGGTTTCAGCAAACGGCGAAATCACCGCCCTCGCTGAGGGAACTGTTACCATTACGGCAACAGCAGCAATCGGCGGTGCAAGCGGCACAATCACAATCAATGTTACAAAGCCGCAAGAGCCGGAACCACCTGTTGACCCACCAATTGAAGCACCGGAAGAACCCTCCAAAACAGAAGAATAAAAAAAAATCGCCGCTCGTGAAAACATGGGCGGCGATTTTTTTACAGTTTTTTGATGTATGGCGGGCAGAATTTTTGCAATTTTTCAGCAATTATCCGCCGAGAAAGGCAGCATTGTTAAGCTCGCAAAAAAATAAAGCCATCGATCAGCAGTAAACTCTCGATGGTTTATTCTTTTAAATCGAATTATTCAGCGTCGTTTTTGTTGCGGATGTCTTTAACAAGATCCTGGAAGAACTTAACAATGCTCTGAATGAAATCAATAAACTTTGTGATGATGTTAGCCATGGTCGCACCTCTTTTCTTTGTTTCATGTGAGCAAATTATACCATGCATCTGGTGAAATTGCAAGATGATTTTTAATAATAATTAAAAACTATTCAAAGTATCATTACTCAAACTCTCGCTTATGCTGCAAATGTATGCCGATGTGTCCAACGCCCAAAATCACACTGGCAAGCATAAGCCAAATTACTCTGCCGTAGATACCAAGCAGGAAGAATACAATCACAGGCAGCGTTGCGCCTGCAACCGGTATGCCAAAAAAGCTGCTGTAAAAATCCCTCATTGTGCGCTCGCTCCTGAAATAATGCACCCACCAAATTTCATACATCAACATCAGGATGAATGACGCAGCAAGCCACAAAGACCATGCCGACAGACTGTACAAATTAAAATCAGAAAAAATAACTGCACAGCAGGTTACTAAAATTTCACCAATACGTTCCAACGCCAGCAAAATTTTGTTTTCGTTTTCAGCAGAATATCCAGCCGGCTTAAATTTCGTCCACAAAACGTTCGGAAGCATTAGCATCAGCAAATAAACAAGCCCGACATAAGAAAAGCCAAAATTACCAAGCACAGTAACCCCTCCAATAATGTAATTATATTACCATAAGCGCTCTACATATTTTCAGTAAAGAATTAACAAATAAGAAGTAAGCTACGAGCATTACTTTCTCCGTGTTCTGGCTATGAGTGCCAATTGAAAACCATGGAAAGAACTCCGGCATTGCTGACATTAACCTCCGGCAGGTGTTTAAATTTGCTTCACTGTGATTTATATGAAATACACTTAACGACGATTACGAAATTTTTCCGTTAAAACGGAAAGCTAAATAAAATTACCGTCTAATAACAGGCAAGGCTTATTTCACGCACGAAGTGCATTTCTCAGCGTCAGCTATTCACTTTTCTAAGGCAAGATTCATTGAAAAAAGCACTTCCTAAGAAGTGCCTTTTTTGGTGCGGATGATAGGACACGATACCCCACAGCCCCAGTGTTTATACGGTTTCTCGGCTTCAATTGTTGCCACCATGTTGCCACGCAACTAAATTTAACCGTATTTCACATTGCTTAAAGCTGTTTTTTCGTCAGCAAAATTGTGCAGCGTTAAGCCTGCTTTTTTCATGTATTCCGTTGCCATTGAGATGTTATCATCTCGGAAGCTGTCAAATGCGTCGCAGTATGTATTCATGGTTATTGTGATGTCGGTGTGTCCTAAAAGCAGTTGCAAGACTTTAGGCTGCATACCCGCCTCAATACATCTCGTTGCATATGTATGTCTGAGTGAGTGCAAGTCAACACGGCCGTCAATCGCTTCATCAAGTATATTGTACTTCTTCAAAACTCGGCTATATTGTGAGTTAACTTGATTTGTGGTTATCATCTTGCCGTTATGCGTGAAGATTAAGCCGCTTTTATGGTCTTTGATACAATCCCTAAGGATTTGCCTTGTGTCATCTGTAAGAGGTATTTTACGCTCTCCTGCGGCTGTTTTGGCGGTTTTGCTTATAATAGCTTCGCCCTTTGCACCTCTTGACATGGTACGCTTGATAGATATGATATTAAACAAAAAGTTTACGTCCGTAACATCAAGGGCGTTAATCTCTCCCATTCTCATGCCTGTAAGCATTGATAATAACATCTGCTGACTGTAGTTAATATCTTCGTTTTGCAGAACTTCAAAGAGTCTTTTCTCTTCTTCAAGGGTTAAGGCTCTTACTTTTTCCTGCGGCTTTTTGCTCTTTGGCATTTTCATCTTTGCCATGGGATTGCTTGCAATAATGTGACGGTCAACAGCTTCTTCAAATGTACGTTTAAGCAGCTGGAAGTCTTTCTTGATTGTCGATTGTGCATAGCTTTGTTCTTTAAGCAAGAAGTCCTTTATCTGCGTTTCTATTGCGCTTTGCAAGGGTGTGTTATATATCGGCTTCAACCTTTTCAGTGTTTCATATGTACGGTGATAGGTAGACTCTTTTATATAGCCCATGTTCAAGTTATCATCAAGCATTTGCTTTGCAAGGTGATAAATTGTTATATCGCTTTTATCAACGAATGTGCCCGAAGCTATACCGTATTCTATTTGCTTTATCTTTTCCCGGACTTCATGCTTAGTCTTTCCGTAAACGGTTTTACGCTTTCTTTTGCCGTTCTCGTCATAGCCTAATGTAATCTGGCCTACGTATGTTTTACGCTTCTCGTCAAAATATATGCTATGTTCGCCGTTTGCTTTTTTCTTTGGCATGGGTTCACCTCTTGTTATTTTAATCAGTCATAAATAAGGGCATTTTTATATTGCACTCTTACGTATCTGCTTGTCCTCATGGTTTTATTTCTTATCGAAAGTGTCAAGCCATTCTATAAGTTGGATTTCTGTTATTTCGCCTTTTTTTAACTTCTTTTTCATTGCTGGGTACTCATCTCTTAACGTATATAGCGTTTTTCTGTATGCTTCTGTTTCGGCCGCCGTGATATTTTTTCTATTCATCTTATTAGATAAGTTCGTACACTTACTATTGTACTTTTTGCCTACTTCATCTAATGGTTTTCGATTCTTAGCTTTAGCTATTTGGCTGCAAGATTTACCATCATAAGCACGCGTGCAATATTTACTATCCGATTTGCTTGGCGAAAACAACTTTCCACATTGCTCACATTTCTTTATTATTCGATTATTTCTTACTGTTTCATAAAGCAATGCAAGCATTAATTCCGATAAGCTATCGAGCTGATAATATTTGCATAAAGTTTCATTTTTTTCGTCACCATCTTCATAACTCGCTGACGATTCAAGCTTATCGTTATATATTTCATCCAACATATTATAAAAAACCGATTTATAATTAGTTATATGCTGCCCTTTGATAGTAAAGCCAATAGAGTGCATATAATCCGTTGGTATGGTTTCTAAATGATAAGTCGGAATTTTAATTTCGCTTGAATTAGCAAACATTTCAAATAAATCAAAAATCTGAAATGAATTAATTTCATCAGTAAATTTTGTCTTTTTTGTTACAAGTTCGACATAATCAAAAATAAAACACAATATTTTGAAATCTTCGTAATCAAACTCTTTCCAACTACAAAGAAATCGGTCTAAAAAATCTTTTGTTGTAAAGTTTTCACTTGATATAGTTCTATAATAATTTTCGTCTTTGTCCGTTTTTATTCGTGCAAACGGCAGCGACCTTTTATATGGTCGGAATTCTTCATTATCATCATACCATGCAATGAGTCTGTTATCTGGAACAATATAGTTATTCACTTCAAAATTATAGTTTAATATATCTCCAAGTAAAATACATGGGTCAACATCAAGATCAAAATCACCAGCAAATGTAGGTTCTCTTTGCAAGTTGCAATATATATGTACAGTTTCCAAGTTGTCAAGTGGGAATGCAGTTTCAATGTGGCTTCGCGTATATCTTTTTTTATGATTCTTTATGAAATCTTGTTGCTTTCTTTTACTTATTCTGAACGGCACAAAATTTGGAAATCCAGCACAAGTATATAAAAAATTACTTTTTGGCAAATGCTTTTTGCTACAATTTGTGCGACGGTAATATACACCCCAATCCAGCGTTCCACCTTGAACAACTAAATCATCATCACTGAAAATCTCATCACTATAGTCAATATAGTTGTGTTCTTTATTTTTCATAGAAATTACCACCAATTTTACAATTGACTTTTTTGATTGTGTGATTTAAAGTTTAAGTATAAGGCACACAATCAACAACACTAACTATATCATAGTGTTGTTGGTGTTGTCAATAAAAATGAAAGGAGTTTATTAAAATGGCAAACAAAGACATCAGAGCAAAGGCAAAAGAAAAAGGGGTTTACTTGTGGAAGATTGCAGACATACTGGGTGTATGTGATATGACATTTACCCGCAAAATGCGCCACGAGCTGCCCGAAGATGAAAAAGCGAAGATTTTCGCAATCATTGACGAACTCGCAGAAGCAAAATAAGCCCATGAGGGCAAAAGAAAAAAGGTGTACTCCTGCCCTGGAAAAGCTGAATACACCTAATTAAACACCAGCATAACACGCTGATACGGCTATTATACCACCTTTCGGCGTGTTATGCAAACAGAAAGGATAATTAACATGAATAATCAAAACACCGCACAAATTGAAAATATTGAAGAGTATCGCCCTCATGATGAAACAATTGTGTTTCTCGGCACAAAGGAACTCGCTAAATATTTAGGCTGCTCCATACCCACAGCACGTGAAATAATGTACCGTGCGGATTTTCCGACTATAAGAGTTGGTAAAAATCTAAAGGTATTAAAAACGGCTCTTGAACAATGGGCAATGCAAAAGAGGATGTAATGCCCTCATGAGGGCGAATGCAAGTGGCTTTTTGCGGTCGCTTGCTTATTTATTCATGCAAAAGGTAGGGTATAGTCATGTCATACATAAACAAGACAATCAACACGATTGAGTTTAAATATCACAAGAAATACACAAAACGAAAAGAAAAAGCAAAGGTAGAACCGAGAATGAAACGAAGCCGTGAAACGTCAGCCGCTCAAAGTATGTGCAACGAACTTTCCGCAATTGAGCATTTAAAATGGCGCATTAACTCAAACTTTACAAAACATGACATATTCGTAACTCTGACTTATGAGGGCGAAGCGCCGCAAACACCTGATGAAGCTATGAGAGATATAACAAACTTTAATAGGCGCATGAGGGCAAAATATAAAAACAGCGGCTGCGAATATAAATATATTTACGTTGTCGGCGTGGGTGAAGAAAACGGCAGGGCACATTATCACTTAATAATCAACCGTATTCGGGAAGTTATGGACTTTTGCAGTCCTGGAAGTATGGCGATATTGATGTTGAAACGCTCGGAAACCCTCAAAAATACGGCATTGATAACGACTATGGCGCAGCACTTGCCGAATACATGACGAAAGCAAGCAAAGAATCATTGCGGGACTATGGCGCAGTGCTTAAAAAGCGTTACAGTTGTTCTCAGAATCTCGCCTATCCTGAAATTGAAGTGTTTGAGGATGACGCAGACTTTCCCGATATACCCGAAGCACCGCAAGGTTATGACCTGATAGCCGACAGCGTTCGGACAGGCTTTGACGAGTACGGCAGAAAATATATGTCATATACTTGCATAAAACGCAATACACACGTAAAAAAGCATACAAAACACCCAAACCCGAAGAAGAAAAGCAAGCAGAAGAACGCACGCAGGCGTTGCCGAAAATAAGAAAACCGAATAAAAAACAACTGCGGCTTCGGTCGCATATGGGGCTTGTTAAAGATATTAAGATTTCAACGCTGCGCATGGCTATAGAAGCATTAAAGCACTTGTATATGAGGGCATAACAGCCGATTAGATGATAAATAATCAGCGCATGAGGGCAAATATCCCCCCATATTCAATTTTTATTTTAACTTTTTTCAACTCCACCGACGCCCCTAATAAATACACAAAAATTTTTTAAAATGAAAGTTTTTTTGTACTCCGCTTCAACGGTTTAAATCACGAAATAGGAAGCCGTCAATTGATTTTGATTTTATTCATATGTGATTTTGCCCTCATTTTCGTGTAAAAAGCATTGATTTTACGCCGAAAACAGAGCGAAAACGTGCGAAAAAGCCCATTTTAGGACACTTTTATTTATCCAAAATTAACTTTATATGCAAAAGCCCCCACACCCCATATATCCCATATTTTGGGGAGAACTCAGCAACGGGGAGAGGGTACGACAAAACATTTACACGCGCGTATGAGAAAAAACAAATGCGATTGACGGCTTCTTGTTTCGCAGTTTAAACGGCTAAAGTATTAGGACGAGAAAACAAACGAACTCCGAGCGAAGCCCGAAAAAAACGGCAACGAAGCGTGAGCGAAGCAAGAGAATTGAAGCCGTGAAAAATGCATTGAACAGAGAACGAACAGAGAGAAAAAGCCAACAAAAACCAAGTTTAAAACTATATTATGCCCTCATGGGCAGAAACAGGAGTGATATAACAATGACAGAGTTAATTAAAATAAACTATGATTCGGAAAATCCAACAGTCAGCGGTAGAGAACTACATGAAGCACTAGGAGTTAAAACCGCATACAAGGATTGGTTTCCGAGAATGTGCGAGTATGGCTTTGAAGAAGGCAAGGACTTTTGCTCATTTTTGAGCGAAAGTACAGGTGGCAGACCGAGTACAGACCATCAGCTCACCATATCCATGGCAAAAGAAATATGTATGCTTCAAAGAAACGAATACGGCAAGATGTTCCGTCAGTATTTCATTACTGTTGAAAATCAGTGGAACACACCCGAAGCAGTTATGGCACGTGCTTTGAAGTTGGCAGACAAGAACATAGAAGCCCTCAAACAAACGAATATTGCTTTACTCAAACAGGCTGCCGAGAATAAGCCTAAGATTGATTTCGCAAATGCTGTTGCGACCTCTGAAACATCAATACTTATCGGTGAGCTTGCAAAGCTAATGCAACAGAACGGCATTGATATAGGACAGAACCGCTTGTTTAAATGGCTCAAATCTAACGGCTATCTGATAAGAAGCGGTGATATGATGAATTTACCGACACAAAGAAGCATGAAAATGGGCTTGTTTGAAATCAAAGAAAGACCCATTGAAAAGCGTGACGGCTCGGTGTTTATAAGCAGAACGCCGAAAGTAACAGGCAAAGGACAGATATATTTTATAAATAAGTTTCTTGCCGGATAATGTTCATATACTCCATGAGGGCAAAAGAAAAAGCAGCCCGATTGCTCAGACCACCTTACCCATGACAAAATAATTATAACCGAGGTGTGTCAATGTGTCAATGACAAATGAGCGATCAGTGGCTTTAATACAGCAGGGTAATAATCAATACTGCGAACAGCTTTACGAGCAAAACAGAGGGCTTATATTAAAATACGCTAAGAAGTTTTCAGCCTATGCAGAGCTTGACGAACTCATGCAAGAGGGATATATCGCCCTCATGAAAGCCGTAAATGGCTTTGATACATCAAAAGAATATAAGTTTAGCACTTATTTGACAAAAGTCCTCACAAGCTGTTTAAGCCGTTATTGTGCAAGCTGTCAATCTTCCGTACATATACCGCCGAACTTACTTTCACAGGTTTCAGAGCTTCAGCGTGTCAGATATGAATACATCAAGAGATATGAACAAGAGCCGACAAGGCGTGATTACATGGTTTTGATGGGGCTGACAAAAGCGCAGGTTGACAATTTACTCCGAGCCATGCAAGCAATGGACGTGCTTTCACTTGATAAGCCTTTAGATGATGAGGGCGATAGCGATTATATAGAGCTACTTGCCGATGAAGCGAACATTGAAGATGAAATATGTGACCGTTCCGAAGCTGAATACATACGCAAAACCGTGCATGAATGTGTTGACAGTCTGCCTGATACACAGGGCGATATTATCCGTAAAAGGTACTTTAAACGCATGACAAGGGCGCAAATAGCCGATATGAACGGTTGCACATCGTCATATGTATGCGAAACCGAGCGCAAAGCTAAAAATGCCCTCATGAAAAATAAGCAAATGAGAGATTTATATAACTCATGCTATGAGAGCCGCAGCGCATACCATTACAGCATGGAGCGCTTTAAAAATACAGGTATGTCAGCAACCGAGTACATAGCACAAAAGGAACTTGAACGTAAGCAACGGCTTGATAGTGTACGTGAGAGCATGAGTAACTTAATGAAATAAACGCTGTATTACAACCTGACAAAACCTGATCTCTACACGCGCGCGCGAGGAACAGCAAAATTAAATGCGATTGACGGCTTCTTGTTTCGCGGTTTAAATGGTTAAAGTATCAGAGTAAAAATAAACGAACCCCGAACGAAGCCCGAGAAAATGACAACGAAGCAGGAAAATTGAAGCCGTGACGAAGCCGTGAAAAATGCATTGAACAGAGAGAAAACACCCACAAAAACCTACTTTAAAGTTATATAACGCCCTCATGAGGGCAAAAAATAAGGTATATACATTTGGCGCTGTATATACCTTGTATGCTTTGGCGGTTAGGTTTCTTGTGTATTGTTAATGAGGGCAAATGTTATGCACAGGTTTTAGCTTTTAATGGTATGTATTTCTCAAGCAGTTCTGCGCTCGGCTCAATGCCTTTATAATGCCCTGCTGCACGTCTTGCTTTTATATCAGGGTGGCTGTTCTCATAATCTGATACCCATTTTGCAAGGCATTCTATAACCTCGTTAACGTTTTTATTTAAATTATCTTCATACTTCTTAGGATTTTCTAAACGGTCTTTTAAGCAGCTTAACTGCCAACGGTAGTCTGAATCCTCTGCCATGCGTATTCGCGGCAAAAAGCCCCATATTTCGCCTGTTTTCTTTTCTCTGACAGCTACAAAGTCAAATGGTAGCTCTATACCATTATCGAAGACTATATAGTGCTGGTTGTCTCTTGATATAAATGTTGAATTGCCTAATAATTTCATAATAAAAAACTCCTAACTTTAGATATTGACTAAAACAGAAGTACAGTGCTATAATATTTATGCTGACTGTTTTAGTCGGTGTGATTAACGATAACTTTGTGCTTCCTACGGCGGGTTATCGTTATTTCTTTTTTCACCTCACTTTTAACTGTGAGTATATTATACTCTATTGTATTCGATATATCAATTGGCAAAGTCTACAATATTGCATTCGATATATTATGCAATTTGTATATTGCATTCGATATGCGAATGATATATAATAATAACAGTAAAGAGGTGATAACAATGCCAACTGTATCAATGTTTTATGGTATATTGATAAGAATGTTCTATGATGACCACAATCCACCGCATATTCATGTTGTATATGATGATTTTAAAGCTGTATACAATTTTGATGGTGAATTGATTGACGGTGAAAAGCTCCCCAAAAAGCAAGCTAAACTTGTAGAAGCATGGATTGAATTACACAGAGATGAACTAATTGCCAACTGGAAATTAGCACGAGATGGTGAGCAACTATTTAAAATAGAGCCTTTGAAATAACAAGGCTCTTAATCACATTGTAGAAAAAGGGGTTTATTATGCGTGAAGTAGTTAATGTTACTCCACTTGAAAATTATTGTATTCTTGCCGAATTCTCAAACGGTGAAAAGCGTGTTTGTGATATAAAGCCATTATTGAGCAAGCCTGTTTTTTCGCCACTGATTGACAAGGCACTATTTAACAAAGCATATATTGAATATGGTGCAGTAACATGGAAAGACAACAACGGCAATGAGATTGACATATGTTCAGATAAATTGTATATGGACAGTTTTACATCAGAAAAAGGAAGTGTTATATAATGCCTGTAAGCAAAGCACAACAAAAAGCAGTTGCTAAATATATGAAAGAGAATTACGACATTTATCAAATAAGAATGCCCAAAGGCAAAAAAGACGAAATAAAAGCTCATGCAGAAAGCAAGGGCGAAAGTCTGAACGGCTTTGTAAATCGTGCTATTGACGAAACTATAAAGCGTGATAACGATGAGTAAAGCCCTCATGAGGGCATAAGTATAATGTCCTCAAATTGTCGGCAAAATGTCCGCAGAAAATGCAGTGAGTTAAAAGGCTTATGTGTACCGCTGACCGATACGCGGTATATAAATGGTCGGATTGAAAGTTGTTATATAACGTCAAAAAGCGTCAAACAGTGTCAAAAAACATCAAAAAACGTCAAAAAGTTTCAAGAAAAATCGCTAAATCAGTTGATTTTCTTAAACAAATCGCATATAATGATATCAACAAGACCGCCCGCACCTCTCTACGATGTGTCCCAGTGGCGGGGTTTTATTTAGGAGAACATTATGGAAGTTAAAAATCCGATTTCATTTGATGAACAAATCAATAAGCTAAAAAGCAGAGGTTGTATTATACCTGATGATAATTTTGCTAAAATGCAGCTTAAAAGAATTAACTACTATCGACTGACAGCTTACTTTTTGCCATTTAAAAATGAAGACGGCACATATAAAGACAATACCAGTTTTGAAACAGTTTTCAGAATTTATGAATTTGACAGGAAACTGCGCAAATTACTGTTTAGCATTATAGAACAGATTGAATTGATGTTAAGAACAGAAATAGCATATTTTCATTCTATGAAGTATGGTGCTTTAGGTTATGAAAACGCTGATAATTTTAATAAAAAGCATAATCACGAAAGGATGTTGCAAAAAATATCTGATAACATTAGACAGGGAAATTCACAGCCTTTTGTTAAACATCACATAGATAAATATAATTCAAAGTTTCCGCTATGGGTAATTATTGAGTTGTTCTCGACTGGTGAAATTTCTTTCTTTTATGCTGATATGATTGCCGCAGATAAGAAAAAATTCGCAAAATCATATTTTAATACTACGCATTATAATTTAACAAGTTGGCTTCATTGTCTTACCGTATTGAGAAATTATTGCGCACACTATTCGCGATTATATTACACACAATTCTCAATTGTGCCGGCTACACCTGAGGATATCAATCATAAGCTGGGTAACAGAATCTTTGACTATATACTCGTTTTAAAATTTCTATACCCTGATGCAATCGAGTGGAAAAACGTATATCTTAATGAATTGTATGCACTTATTGAAGAATACAACAATGTCATTGATATGCGTTGTATAGGGTTTCCTGATAATTGGAAAGAATTGCTTGAAGCTACAAATCCTACAATCGGAAACAAATAATAAAGCAAACAAGCTGACCGCTACCGTAAAAGGTGACCGTCAGCTCTATTTTTTGCCCTCATTAAATTTATTTCTGCATGAGGGCAAGCAGAGCTATTTTTATGCTGCCACAATGTTGCCACCGTGTTGCCACGCAACTTGATTTTAGGCTTCTTAACCTTACTTGTGATTTTTTGTAAAAATCCCGAAACCCCAGTATTTATGCGATTTTGAGGACTTTTGAGTAAAAATAAAAGGCAGTTAAAAAACTGCCTTTTTTGGTGCGGATGACGGGACTTGAACCCACATGAACTTGCATTCACTAGAACCTGAATCTAGCGCGTCTGCCAATTCCGCCACATCCGCATATTAAGTTATTCCCTTAATTTTTACACGGCAAGGGAAGCCGAGACGGACTCATTTGAGTTGCTCCGTTGGTGGAGATAAGCGGGATCGAACCGCTGACCTCTTGAATGCCATTCAAGCGCTCTCCCAGCTGAGCTATACCCCCAGTTGCCTTGATATATTATCATATTAAGCGGATTTTGTCAAGCTGTTTACCCGAAAATCACAAGTTTACTTTGCAATATTCTTCGGCGGGTATTGCTTTTATCTCACTGAAACGTCCCGCATACACATAAAAAAACAGCGGTGAGCAAAAAACCACCGCTGATGCTTAATTCACTTTTCAATCAAACTTCTTCGCCAAGCCAAATTGCAGTTGTGGTTTCTTCAACTGTTGTTGGTGCAACGTATTCCTTGTCGAAATCCTGGACATCCTTGAAGATACCGAACGCCTTGAGCATGATTCTTTGGAATGTGAGGGTAACAGCTCTGAGAAGTCTGAGAAGATACGGATCATTATCTTTCTTTTCACCCCAAACAGCATAAAGAGTAACTTCGCCATCAACGTAAACTTTATCGCCTTCATAATAAAGCTTGCCGTTTTCATCTTTCCAGCAGATGAAGTCATGGTTAATTGCAATCGGAGTATCCTTTGTAACGGTAACGTATCCCGGTCTGTCAAAGCGGAGACTTGGGTTAGGTTTGTAAATCATTTTTACGTTTTCAAGGGTTTCTTTCTGATATGTAATGCCATAAAGAGTTGACTCCTCTTCTTCCTCTGTGAGTGAAAGAGCTGAAATTGAGCAGGTGAAAACTGAAAGCAAGCAAAGCATTGCAAGCAAAACTGAAATTACTTTTTTCATTATTAATCTTCCTCCTTAGTGTAGGTAAATATATTATACATAACTGGAAGACTTGTATAATTATGTTTTAGAAATTACAAATAAAAAGTATGTAAACTTCATGATTTCTTAATCAGAATCAATACTCACCCTGATAAGTTGGATAGCGATGTTTGTCAGCTTCGGTGATTTCTCGCAGCACACGGCAGGGTACCCCAACCGCAACCACATTTGACGGAACCGACTTTGTAACCACGCTGCCCGCCCCGATTACGGTATTATCACCAATGGTGACACCTGCAAGAATCGTTGAGCCTGCGCCAATCCACACGTTGTTCCCGATTGTAATCGGCTTTGCAACCTCCACCCCGGCCTTACGCATTTCAGGGTCGATTGCGTGCTCGGCGGTTGTGAAGCAGCAGTTCGGCGCAACAAAAACATTGTCTCCGAAGGTTACTTTTGCACCGTCGGTAATCACCATGTTGTGGTTTGAATAAAAGTAATCACCAACTTCAATGTTATATCCGTAATCGCACCAAAACGGCGGAGTGATGATTGTTTCCTCTCCCATTTTGCCAAGCAGTTCTTTGAGTATTTCACGCTGTGCATGACGGTCATTCGGGTTCAGTTGGTTATATTTATAGCACTTATCCTTGCATTTTTCAATTTCCGCTTCAAAAGCAGGGTTATAACAGCCCTGAAAATAGCAATTGATCGGTACTGTCGGCTTATTATCCATGGTTCTATTTCTCCTTTATGCAACGGCAGTATGCCACAGCTTTTACCAAAGCATACTGCCGTTTTATTTTATTCTGTTCTGAGTGCCTCAACAGGGTCTTTCTTCGCCGCCATTGATGACGGAACAAGGCCTGCAATGAACGTCAGGAACATACTGATTGCAATCAGAATCACAGCCGATGCAAACGGAAGCACCGCTCCGACAGCAGTTCCGGTGAAGTGCCTGAGCAACAGGTTAATCGGAATTTCCAGCAACGCTGTCACAAGTATACCGACTAAGCCGGCACTGAAGCCTATGATGATTGTTTCGGCGTTGAATACGTTTGAAATGTCACGCTTTGAAGCGCCGATACTCCTCAAAATACCGATTTCCTTTGTTCGCTCAATAACTGAAACGTAAGTGATTATACCAATCATGATTGAGGAAACAACAAGTGAAATTGCAACGAAGATGATGAGTGTGTAAGAAACAATGTTGATTGCCTGTGTTGCAACACCCATGACAATACCGATATAGTCTGTGCAGTTGATTGTCAGCTCCTCGTGGCCGTCATTTGTAACGGTTTCGTTGTAATAAGCAACCATGTTGTTAACTTCTGCTTTGGTTTCAAAATCTTTCGGATAAAGTGCAATTGAGCTTGGGTTATCCTTAGTTGTATAACCAAGAGTTTCATATGTATTTTCAAGCGAGCATTGTGCATTAACAGTGTCAAGATATGCCTGCTTGAGAGCGAGAACCTGTTCATCACTGAGGAAGCCCTCCATCAGCTTTTTCTGCAAATCCGAAAGATCACCGAAATCAAACATTGACGACATATCGGTAATATCAATCTGTGAAAGATCCATGTCACCTGCCATGCTCATGAACGGAGTGATGTCAAGATAATTAAAATCAATTTCGTTGAGGTCGATGTCAACAAGGTCAAAATCATTGACTGTTTTGTCCATAAATTCAAGACCTGTGATGACGTCTTTCTTGGTGTTTTTGAGCTGCTCCTTAACAACCTGCGATTCAGCAGTTTTGTCAAGAACATATTCCATGAGGTCTGCACGGAAGCCGATGCTGCCTGTTCCGACAGAAAGGACATTGTCCTCATCCGGGCGCACAATACCGACAACATTTATGTCAACACCTTGATCAATGAGTTTTTTGACATAAAGTGTGTTTGCTCTCATATCCTGCCAAAGGCTGGTCTTTTCGTCCTTGTGCATATAATCGCAGCTGAGAACAAGCTTATATTTCAGGTTGAGAATGTCCTGATAGGAGTATTTATCGGCAAGCCCGGTGTCAACGGTTTCACCGCCTGAAATGGTATTCATCAAATCAGTTGTGAACGTGCTCTGATCTTTCAAGCCCAAAGCATATGCCATCATTTCGTTGATTTCGTTGTTACCGTCAACAACCACAACGACCTCATTGTATTTTTCGGGAAGTCTGCCTGAAATGACGTCATAATGCTCTTCAATGGTGTTGTTGTCACCGATGAGCTGCTGCCAAAGGTTCGTGAAGCTGCTCATGTCAATGAAGCTGCCCATGTTTTCCATGCTGCCCATGCTCATGCTGTCCATGATTGTGTTCGGGTTAACCTGAACAACTCCGTCTGCGGTATCTGCCTTATAAATGTTGAGCGGAGCAGAATAGTTAAACTGAACGTCATTGCAAAGCTCGTTGAACTTATCAATATTCGTATCAACATATTTTTTAAAGTTCTGCAAATTGTTTGCAGATGCCTGAGAAATAAAAATGTTGAGCATTTGGGTGACAGAATCATTGACATAAATTCCGTCCTTTTCATGTTCAGCTTCCGCAAGCGGATTGAATCCTGTAACCGCCCCGAGTACGTTATCCATGTTCATCGCTTCTTTTTCAACAGACATCGGATAAAGCAGCAAGGCATCGCTTTCAATTTTATCTATATAACCGTTGATGCCTGTTTGAAGTGCAAGCACAAGCGCAATGCCGATTATGCCGATGCTTCCGGCAAAGGCAGTCATCAAAGTTCTGCCTCGCTTTGTGAAAAGGTTTCTCAGGCTGAGCGTGAATGCCGTTATCATTGACATTGACGGCTTTTTGCCTTTTGCTTTTTCTTCTTCCGCTTTTTTCTTTTCGTTGTCATAATCAGCCTGTTCGGGGATGAACGGGTTTGAATCGTCAACAACATTACCGTCAAGGCAGCTCACAATTCTGTTTGCATATTGATAAGCAAGTTCAGGGTTATGGGTAACCATGATGATGAGCTTATCTTTTGCAATTTCTTTGAGAAGCTCCATGATCTGAATGCTGGTTTCACTGTCAAGCGCACCTGTTGGTTCGTCGGCAAGAAGAATATCCGGGCTGTTGATCAGCGCACGGGCAATTGCAACCCTCTGCATCTGACCGCCT
>JAMPAE010000049.1 GCA_023667385.1 Ruminococcus sp. | reverse complement strand
GAACATCACGGTGTCATCGTCAAGGCTTACCATGTAATATGAATAGGATTTCAACTGACTGACAAACTCCTCAGAGTTGAAATCCGCACCTGCAAAAAGCGAAGCGGAAACGCTTGAAATGATAATTAAAGCGGCAAATAAAAATGAAATAATCTTTTTTGTCATAATCGTCCCTCTATATCTGTAATTTATTTGAAAAATCGTCTTAGCGTTTGCATTATTGCAAAATATGTGTTAAAATGTCACTGAGCAATCGCATGATTGCCAAACCTTCTTCCCTTTTGAGGGACAGAATGTATTTTTATTTATTATATCAATAATTGCAGCAAAAATAAACGCTTTTCAACAAAAATTTACACATTTTTCTCAGTGCATTTTTATTACGGTGGTATGGCTATGATTTATGTTACAGGTGACACTCACGGAATTTATTCAAGGTTTGATGACCCAAGGCTCAACAAACTCAAAAAAGGTGATACCCTCATCGTCTGCGGCGATTTCGGCTTCATTTGGGATGGCTCTAAGGATGAAATGAGCGTTTTAAAAAAGCTTTCCAAAAAGAAATACACCATTTGCTTTGTTGACGGAACGCATGAAAACTTTGAAATGCTCAGCCGTCTCAAAATTAAGCGTTGGAACGGCGGCAAAGTGCATCAAATTTCAGAAAACATTTTTCATTTGATGCGTGGACAGGTGTTCACAATTGAGGGGCAGAAAATTTTCACAATGGGCGGCGGCGAAAGCCCTGACATTGAGATACGCTTTGAAATGAACACATGGTCTGAAATGGAAATACCGACAAGGGATGAGCTTGTTGAGGGTGTTGACAACCTGCAAAAATATCAGGGCGAGGTTGATATCATCATTTCACACGAACCGCCTGCAAAAATCAAAGATTTCCTGTTGCTCAAAACGCAAAATGATGCAAGCATAACCGCCATCAACACCTATCTTGAGGATGTTGGCAAAACCTGCAAATTCAAGCATTGGTATTTTGGTTCACTTCATTTGGATAAGTTCATTTCAACAACTCACATCTGTGTTTTCAACAACATCATCAATGCAGTGACAGGCGAACCGCTCAAAAAGAAATAAGAATGAAACCGTCAGGTATCAACGTACCTGACGGTTAATTTATGCCGTTTTCAGTTTATTTTAAGTATTCTGCAACGTTTTTATCATAGTGACCTGAATCCTGGAAGCCGTTTTCGGTGCGGATGCAGCTTCCCCATTTGCGTGCAATTTCTTCAAACGAATCAGTTTTGAGCTTTGCCCTTTCAAACCCATCCTTACTGCCTCTCAGGCACCAGTCAGATGACCACATACCATGACCTGTTGCCTTATATGTCCACAAAAGCCAGCTATAGTTAATCTTGTTCATGAATGAGAAGCAGTTTTCCCATGTGGTTCGCTGATGCGGATAAAATTCACCCATCATCATTGGAACATTGAAGTGAATAAGCTTTGTGAACAGTGCAAAGAGATTAAAAATGAAGTTTGAGTTGTTATAAAAATGCACCTGATAAACAACATTTGTCCAGCCTTTAAGATATGAATGAGGAAGTGCAAGTGCAGTCCAAATGCATTCCATTGTGATGATGTGATCACTGTCCGCTTTTCTGACGGTATCATAAAGCCTTGTGTAAATTGATTCATTGTTGATGCGGCGCTTGATTGCAGTGCAGTCAACATCACACATCGGTTCGTTAAGCAGGTCATACATTGCGATTGCAGGGTTGCCGTTGAACCTTGAAGCGATTGCTGTCCAAAGCTCATCTGTCAGCTCACGGTATCTTTCACCTTGCTCGGTTTTTTCATAAAGGCCGCATGACAAGCCCTTTCCGCTGTGCGGAGCATCACTCTGATAGCCGACTGCACCGTGCATATCAAGAATGACATAAAGCTCACGCTTTGAACATTCCTCAACAACCCAGTCAAGACGTGAGAAATCCCAGTTGCCGTCTTTGTCAAGAATCTTTCTGCCGTTGTCATCATAATAGAAATTTCTGAACCAGAACGGAACACGAACACAGTTGAAGCCCATTTTCTTAATCAAATCAAGGTCATATTCCGTGATCCAGTTATCCTGATAGATGTTCATAAGCTCATAAGCTTTTTCTTCGCCGAAGCGCTCAGTCAGAGTTTCAAGGGCTTCATAATGTGAGCTTACCTCTTCATAAGGGCAAAGCCAATCTTCCCAAATTAGCCATGCACCAAGGTTTACGCCTTTGAGCTGAACTTCCTTGCCCTCAGCGTTAACGATTTTGTTGCCGCTCGTCTTGAGAAAATCTTTCTCAGTGAAGCCGATTGTTTCGTTTTTTGCATCTTGCTCAGCTTCGGCAAACACCATTGGGCAAACCGAAAATGCCATCAGCACTGCAAGTAAAAGCGCAAAAACTTTTTTGGTTGTGTTTTTCATGCGTAGTTTCTCCTTTAAAAATTTATTTGCAGCAGACAAAAATTGTCTGTCAGCATCAATATTTATCTGCAAGCTCATAGATAAGCTTTTCAGTATCCTCCCAGCCGATGCACGGGTCAGTGATTGATTTGCCATAGACACCGCCGTCAACCTTTTGGCAGCCTCCCTCAATGTAGCTTTCAATCATCAAGCCTTTCACAATGCGGTCAATATCACCGCTGTGGCGGCAGGAATGAAGGATTTCTTTTGCAATTCTCGGCTGCTCAAGATACTTTTTGGCAGAGTTTGAATGATTGGTGTCAATAATAACAGCAGGGTTTGCAAGACCTCTTTCATTATAAAGCTCGCAAAGGCGGCTGAGATCTTCATAATGATAGTTCGGCAAAGCCTGACCGTGCTTGTTGACATAACCTCTGAGAATTGCGTGAGCCAGCGGGTTACCGTAGGAATGTACCTCCCAGCCACGATAGATGAAATCATGCTCATGCTGAGCGGCTGTGATTGCGTTCATCATGACGGAAAGGTCGCCGCCTGTTGGGTTTTTCATTCCAACGGGAATGTCAAGTCCGCTTGAAGTGAGCCTGTGCTCCTGATTTTCAACCGATCTTGCGCCGATTGCAACATATGAAAGCAAATCGTTAAGATAGCGGTAGTTATCGGGATAAAGCATTTCATCCGCACAGGTGAGGCCTGTTTCGTTGATGGCACGCATATGCAGCTTTCTGATTGCGACAATGCCGCCGATGAGGTCCGGCTCACCGTTCGGGTCAGGCTGGTGAAGCATACCTTTGTAGCCATCGCCGGTGGTTCTCGGCTTATTCGTGTAAATTCTCGGAACAATGAAGATTTTGTCTTTAACCTTTTCCTGCACCGGCACAAGGCGTGAAACGTAATCCATGACGGAATCTTCGCTATCCGCAGAGCAAGGTCCGATTACAAGAACAAGCTTTCTTGTTTTACCCTCAAAAATATCTTTGAGCTCGGCATCACGCTGAGCTTTTATTTTTTCGCCCTCTTTTGAAAGCGGAAACTGATTTTTAATCTCCATCGGAATCGGAAGCTTGAATTTGAAATTCATGTTCATAATCTGATCTCCTTACTTATCGAACAACTTTCTTCTTTCGGTTGCATCTTTCATCATTTCCATCATGCTATCTTTATCATCGTTGATGAGGAATTGTTCCAGCTTTTCAAACTGATTTTTAAACAAATCCATCTGACGCAACAAAGCTTCTTTGTTGAGCGAGAACAGCTCGCTCCACATGACTTCATTAATTTTGGCGATTCTGGTCAAATCTCTGAATGAGTCACCTGTGTATTTTTCAAGGTGCTCGTTTTCATAGCAGGTCATCAGCACAACCGCAATGCAATGAGTAAGTTGAGAAACGAAGCCAATCATTTCATCATGCTCCGCAGGGCTGAGCTGAGTAATTCTTCCAAAGCCGAGAATTTCGCCGATACGTTTGCAGACTTCGATGCCCACTTCGGTGTTCCTCTCAGTTGGAACAACAACATAGTTTGCGCCAAAGAAGATTTTTTCATCGCTGTTTTCAATGCCGTAAACTTCTTTGCCTGCCATTGGGTGAGCGGAAATGAACTCAACGTCATCTGGCAGCATGGCTTGAATTTTTTCAACAATGCACTGCTTAACGCCTGTTACATCGGTGATTATCGTTCCGCTTTTGATATATTTGCCGTATTGCTCAACCCACTCAACAAAAACGTGGGGATAAAGTGAAAAGACAATCACATCAGCAGATGAAATCATTTCCTCATTGGGCTCAATGCTGCCTTTTTTAATCATCTCATGCTCAAGCGCATAATCAATTGTGCTTTGTGAACGTGTTATTGCTTCAACGTAATAGCCTTTTTCGGTGAGTCCTCTGGCATAGCTTCCGCCGAGAAGACCGAGACCGACAATCAAAAATCGTGTGTTTTTATTTATCATCATTTATTTCTACCTCCACACCGAGAGTTTTTATCTTTTCAAAAAAGTCAGGAAAGCTTTTTGTCACCGCTTCTGCTTCGTCAATTTCTCCGCCGAAAAGCGAAGAAAGCACTGCAAGCGACATCACGATTCTGTGATCGTTGTGACCATGCAGAAGCGATGTCGGAGCCTGAAGCGATACGTCATGAACAACAATTTCATTTTCATAAACATCAATTTTTGCACCGAATTTTGAAAGCTCCTGCGCCATCACAACGCCACGGTCGCTTTCCTTAATTTTCAGGCGCTTTGTACCAATCAGCTTTGCGCCGTTTTTTGCGGCGGCAACCGTCATCAAAATCGGAGCAAGATCCGGACAATCGGAAACATCAAGGGTCGGCGTGCCGTCTGCAAGGAGTTTAAAATACTGCCTGTAGATTTTATCGCCCTGAAGGCTGTTTTCGTTCATGCCGGTAACTTCGACCTCGCCTCCGAGCACATTGAACGCATCAAGAAACGCCGAGCCTGAAAAATCCCCCTCAACGGTCAAGCTCTGAGCAATATAACGTTGATTTCCTTTGATGAGCAGCGTGAAGTCATCCTCCCATTCAACGCTGACGCCGAACACTTTCATTGCGTCAATGGTCATGTTAATATAGCTTCTGCTTTCAAGCGGAGGGATGATATGTATTCTGCTGATGCCGTCAGCGAGCGAAAGCGCAAACAGCAATCCTGTGATGAACTGACTGCTGATGTTACCCTTGACGCTGAAATCGCCTGAGGTCAGCTTTCCTTTAACAGTAAGCGTTTCGCTCTGTTCAAAAAGCAAGCCTCTTTCTCGGCAGATGTCCTCATAAACCTGCATTGGTCTTTGCATGAGCCTGCCTGCACCTGAAAAGCTTTGCTTGACCGATGAAAGGAGCAGAATCGGCACAAAAAATCGCAGTGTGCTTCCGCTTTCACGGCAGAAAAAGTGCTTCTCCTCATGCATAACAGAGCTTGCAAGCCCATTTATTTTAACAGTATCATCGTTATGTTCAACCTTTGCGCCCATTGCTTCAATGCAATCAAGCGTTGCGTAAATATCCTGCGAAAAGGTCACGCCGTGAATTTGGCTTTCGCCGTTTGCGAGTGCAGCGCAAATCAGCATTCTGTGTGCAACACTTTTGGAAGTCGGCGCAGAGACCTTTCCTTTCGCAGTGCTTCGTTTAATTTTTGCAATCATTTTTTCAATATGCGATATAGCTTTCACGAATCGGCAAAATTGCACCCGCTGAGAAAACATACCGCTCCTTTCCGGAAACTTTACTTATTTCAGATAATCAACAAGAAAATCAACCGCACGCAGATAGCCATCTGTGCCAAGCCCTGTGATTGTTTTCACGGCTGCCTTGCGAATATAACTGACCTGACGGAAATCTTCCCTGTCTTCAACCTTTGAAATGTGAACTTCAACGGTTGGAATTGAAACAGATTTCACTGCATCGAGAATTGCAACGCTTGTGTGAGTATAAGCGGCAGGGTTGAAAACAATGCCGTCAGTGTTGCCGTATGCCTGCTGAATCTTATCAACAAGATCACCTTCATGGTTGGATTGACAGCACTCAACCTCAATGCCTTTTTCTTTGCAGTATGTTTCAATTTTATTGAGCAAATCGGCATAGGTTTCTTTTCCGTAATGCTGCGGTTCTCTGATTCCGAGCATATTTATGTTAGGTCCGTTAAGAACAAGAATTTTCATTTTTTATAACCTCTTAATTAAAGTTTATCCGTGATGCTTTTCACTGCGTGTTCAACAATTCCGTCAACGAAAATTTCATCATCGGCAGTGGATTTATAAATCGGATACCGCTCATCAAAGCGCTTTTTCAAATCTGTTAAATTGCTTGAAAGCGGTCTGTCATCTGTCGGTATAATATCATCAAGCGGTCTGTTCAAAAAGAAAACTTTTCCGTTTGATTTGAGTGCACTGACGTTTTCGCCGCGCAAAATTGCTCCGCCGCCTGTTGCAATCACAAAACCGTTTTTACTGCTGATTTCTTTGATTGCAGAAGCTTCCGCATCACGAAAATATTTTTCGCCGTCTGTTGCAAAAATTTCAGCAATTTCTCTGCCCTCAGCTTTAACAATCAGCTCATCCGTGTCAACAAAGGTTTTCCCAAGCTTATCGGCAAGTGCCCTGCCGATTGTGCTTTTTCCGCTGCCCGGCATACCTGTTAAAACAATGTTCTGCTTTTGTGAAAGCACAAACTTATATGCGTTTTCATAAACTGCTTCGTCATATTTCACGCCGAGGAAAATTTCACTTGCAAGCACCGCCTGTGAAACAAGCATATACAGCCCGCAACAGCCCCTTACTCCCCGGGCTTCAGCTTCCATGACAAGTTTCGTTTTAAGCGGGTTATAAACAACATCAACAACGCCCTCCGGCTTCACAAAGCCGTCAAGTGAAATTGCAGCCGTGTCATTTTTCGGATACATTCCGCATGGTGTTGTGTTAATGATGAAAGCAGCATCACCGTGAAGTGTTTTCACATTTTCATAGTTCACCTCGCCGCTTCTGCTGACGTTGTGAACCTCGCTTGCGCCAAGGCTTTCTGCAACTGCACGTGCAGTTTTTGACGTTCCGCCGCTGCCCAAAATCAGCACCTTTTTGCCCGAAAAATCAAAATTGTTTTTCAAAATAAGCTTTCTGAGTCCGCCGAAATCAGTGTTATAACCATAAAGCTTACCGTCGCGATTAACAATTGTGTTCACCGCACCAATTGCCTTTGCGGCGTCATCTATATAAGAAAGATAAGGAATAACGTCCTGCTTATATGGAATTGTGACGTTAATTGCGCAAAAATCACGCTTCGTCATGAAGTCGTCCAAATCTTCTTTCGCAATTTCTTTCAGGTCATATGTATAATCTGCAAAAGATTCATGAATTACTTTTGAAAAGCTGTGACCGAGCTTTTCGCCGATTAAACCAAATTTCATCTTATTCCACGCTACAGGATTGATCCGTAACTTCCTTTCATCAGTCTTTCAAATAGTCCGTGCCGAACCTCATTGCAAGCATATCGCAAACTGTCAGCGCAGTGATTGAATCAACAACAACCGCTGCCCTGTGAATGATTGCAGGGTCATGCCTGCCCTTGATTTGCAAAACAGCGTCCTCATTTTTGATGAAATCAACAGTGTTTTGCGGCTTGTATATTGATGGAGTCGGCTTCACAGCGCAGTTGAAAAGAATCGGCATTCCATTTGTGATTCCGCCGTTGATACCTGCGTTGTTATTGGTTGAAGTGACCACTTTTCCGTTTTCCGTTTTAAATTCATCGTTTGCCTGTGAGCCTTTCATTGCAGCAAAAGCAAAGCCTGCGCCAAACTCAACGCCCTTAACGGCAGGCACGCTGAAAAGCGCATGAGAAAGCATACTTTCAACCGTATCGAACCACGGTTCGCCAACTCCTGCCGTCATTCCTGTGACAGCAGTTTGAAGTATACCGCCTACGCTGTCACCATCGGATCTTGCCTGAACAATTTCTGCCTCAATCTTCTTTGCCGCCTCATCATCCAAAACAGGCATTAACTTTCCGCCAAGGAGCGTGAAATCAGCTTCGTAATCTGCAAAAGCTCTGTCGCTGACGCCTGCGCAGGAAAGAATGTGCGTGCCGATTCTGATGCCTTTCTTTTCAAGTGCTTTGATTGCAATTGCGCCTGCGGCAACAATCGGAGCAGTGATTCTGCCTGAAAAATGGCCGCCGCCACGGTAATCCTGATAGCCGTGATATTTGCAAAAAGCGGTGAAATCCGCATGACCCGGCCTTGCAAGGTCCTTGGTTTGAGAATAATCCTTGCTTTTTGTGTTTTCATTTTGAATAATCATGCAAATCGGAGTTCCTGTTGTTTTGCCCTCAAAAACTCCGCTGACAATGTGGCATCTGTCACTTTCACGCCTTGCGGTTGAAACATTGTTCTGCCCCTGACGCTTTGCAAGCTGAGCGGCAATGAACTGCTCGTCAACCTCAACTCCGGGCGCAAATCCGTCAAGCACTGCACCAATTGCCGTGCCGTGACTTTCACCGAAAATCGTGACTGCAACCGATTGTCCGAATGTGTTTTTCATAATCTATCACCATGCTGTCTTTCTGAAATTAGATGAGTGCTTTGAGTGATTCAACCTCAACCTCTTCAAACCTGAATGAGCCGATTTCATCTGATTTAACAATTGTAACCCGCTTGCCGTTTGTTTTTTTGTCATGAGTCAAAGCCTCAAAAACTGCCTGTTTATCGTAATCATAGCTTGTTGGCAGCCCAACATTTTCAAGTGCAGCCATGACTCTTTGCCTGATTTTTTCCGAGCACATGGGAATCATGCCAAGCGCAACACATTCACCATGATAAAGGTCATTAAGTCCTGCTGAGCTTTCAATTCCGTGACCGATTGTGTGACCGAAATTGAGCACCTTGCGAAGCCCGGCTTCTTTTTCGTCCTGCTCAACAACACTTCTTTTGAAAAGAAGTGATTTTTCAATGATTTTCTCAATATTATCCATGTAATCTTCACGTTCAAAAAGCTCAAACAGCTCCTCATCAGCAATGATTCCTGCTTTAACAGACTCAGCAAGTCCGTTTGAAACCTGCCTTTTCGGCAGGGTATTAAGAACATCAGGGTCAATGATGACTTTTTTCGGCTGATAGAATGCGCCGATGATGTTTTTGATTCCGTCAAGGTCGATTGCGGTTTTTCCGCCGATTGACGAATCCACCTGTGAAAGCAGAGTTGTCGGAATGTTATAAAAATCAATTCCACGCATATAGCTTGCTGCTGCAAAGCCTGCCATGTCGCCTGTTACACCGCCGCCGACTGCAATCACGCAGTCCTTGCGTGAAAAGCCTTCAGCAAGAAGCCTTTGGCAAATTGTTTTGAACACATCAAAGTTTTTGCTGCCTTCACCTTCAGGAAACACATGAATTACTGCGTTTTCCAGCAATGAAGCAACTGTTTTTGCATATTGTTCGGGTACTCCGCTGTCTGTAACGATCAAAGCCTTGCGAGCGCCGATTGAAAGAAGCTCGCCCGCTTTTTGCAGCGCTCCCCTTTCAAGAACTATATCATAAGAAGAATCCTTTGTTTTAACGGGTATTATCATAAATCTTTCCCCTTTGTTGCTCAAATTTTGTTGTCGTCTTTAAATGTGCCGATGAATTTCAGCTTGTCGCAGCAATCGAAAAGCTCATCGAGCATATATTTGCCACGCTTGCATTGCAGATTGCCTGAAATTT
>JAMPAE010000048.1 GCA_023667385.1 Ruminococcus sp. | reverse complement strand
ACAAGAATTGAGGAATACAGCACCCACTCGCAATATAGCGACGTATGCGTTTCATCTGAATATGTCAGGCAGTTTTACGCCCATGCTTTCGGTGTGGATTTGGATGTTGTTAAAGCGCTCGGCTCACCGAGAACAGATGCAATTGTTGACGAAAAAGAGCGTGAGGATAAGCGCCTGCAAATGATTGCAAAGCATCCGCTGCTGAAAGATAAAAAGGTTTACGTTTATTTCCCGACTTTCAGGGAAACAGATGGTTCACTGAGCGAGTTTGAGCCGCAGATTGACTGGGCAAAGCTTAATGATGAACTGAGCGATGATGAGGTATTCATTATAAGTCGTCATCCTGTCATGAAAAATGAGTTCTTCAAGCACGTTTTCTATTCTCGTGTTAAGGACTATACCTTTGAGCCAAGCCCGGATCTTCTTGCAATCGCCGATGTGGTTATAACCGACTATTCGTCAATCATTTTTGATGCGTCGCTTCTTAATATGCCGCTGGTGTTCTATTGTCCCGATTATGACAGCTATGAAAGGGAGTTCTATCTCAACTTTGAGGAAGATTTGCCCGGCGAGCTGATTAAAAACAGCAGCGAGCTTCTCCCGTCAATCAGAGATGCTTTGAACCGTGGCACTGAAACCGAACAAATGAAAAAGTTCAAACAAATGGAAGTTGGCGCCTGCGACGGTCACTCAACTGAAAGAGTTGTAAACCTCATTGAAGGATATTTAAAATAATCGACATTTATTTGGGAAATGCCTGTTATTTGTTATTTTCAACAATTGAAGCAGTGAATTTTTATATATTATTGATTCACTGCTTTTGTTGTAGTTTGTGCTTAAATGTGTTACAATACTTTAAGTCGGCACAGCTTTTGCCGGCTTTTTGAAATTCTTTATGGAGGAAATGTAAAATGAAGAAGTTACTTTCTGTGCTGCTTTGCATCATCATGGCTTGTTCCGCCTGCACTGTTGCATTT
The DNA here is from genome assembly GCA_023667385.1 of Ruminococcus sp. Lineage (GTDB taxonomy): Bacteria > Bacillota > Clostridia > Oscillospirales > Acutalibacteraceae > UBA6857. The sequence goes on along the minus strand of JAMPAE010000048.1, from coordinate 8,724 downwards.
GCAGCAGAACCTGAAGATGACTGGTCGGATTATCCTGTTATCGTTGTTCCCGGCTATAGCTCATCTTCGCTTTACAGGCTTGATGAAAACGGAAACCAAGTCCATGTGTGGGGAATTGATATGGATGAGATTATCCAAGCAATTCTCAAAAATATTGTTCAAATCGGCATCGGAATCGGTGAGCTGACAAAGGGCAATGCCAAGTATATTGCAGAAAAAGTCGGCAAGGAGTTCATCAGAATGTATGGTGACATGGCTTGCAACCCCGATGGCTCAAGCGTTTATGATTTGAAGCGTTACTGCATCACTGCCGAACAGTGCAACAGCGCAAACCTTGATGAGCTTTATGAAAACGGAAGATTCCAGCATGAAGCCGAAATCATGGGTGAGTATGCTCAGTATGTCGGTAAGGAAAACATCTATAATTTCAACTGTGATTTCAGAATGGGTGCAGTTTTCTGTGCAACTCAGCTTGATGAATTTATCCAGTCAGTCAAAGAGTATTCGGGCAAGGATAAGGTCAACATCTTTGCTGTTTCTCACGGCGGTCAGGTAACCGGTACATATCTCACACTTTTCGGTGAAAAGGGTGACGTTAATAACGCTGTTATGACAGTTCCTGCCCTCGGCGGCGCCGGCCTCGCTTATGATATTCTCAACGGTGACGTTGATTTTGACGAAGCGGGATTGCTTGTTTTCATCGAACATGGCATGATGGAAGAAACCGACTACAATTGGCTTACCAGAGCAAACGAGCTTGGCTTCCTTGATAATGTAATTGACGAGCTGATTCCGTATGTTAAGCAGGTTCTCGGCTATTGGGGCAGCATCTGGGATTTCGCTCCGACCGAGTATTACGAAGCGCTCAAGGAAAAATGCCTTGACAAAACTGAAAGTGCTGAGCTTATCAAAAAGAGCGACTATATGCACTATGAAGTTATGCCTGATTTTGCAAACGGCTTCAAGCGTGCTCAGCAGGCAGGCGAACACGTTTATATCATCGCAGGCTATGACAGCAAAATCGTAACAGGTCTCAACGAAAGCTCTGACGCAATCATCACAATTGCAGCTTCAACCGGCGCAACTCCTGCTCCGCTTGGCAAGCGTTTTGCTGACGGTTATACGCAGAAAGTTGATACCGGATTTTATCAGGTTTCGCCGTCAATGACAGTTGATGCATCAACCTCATATATGCCTGAGCACACATGGTTTGTTGAAAATTTCTATCACGGCATGATTTATAAAGATCCGTACACAGCAGAGCTTCTAAGAACACTGCTTCTTACAGACAAAATCAGTGATGTACATTCTGATGCAAGGTTCCCGCAGTTCCACGCAACAACAAATAAGTCACATTCTGTTTTTGCTGCATTCAACAACAGTACAGAGGGCTACGTTTCATCTGAAGATACGTCAATCATTGTTAAGAATCTTTCTGAAAAATACAAAATGAATGTTCTCGCAGTCAGTGCAAGGGGAGTGGACATCAAGTTCAAAAACTCTGCAACAATCACTCTCAATCCCGGCGAAAGCATTGAAATTCCGTTCAGCGGAAAACTTCCTGAGGTCAGCAAGGCAAACTTCGATGTCGTTGTTGATTATAGCTTGATTGGCAGCATCACACCGCTTGGCGAAAGGTTGTTTAACTTCACCCTGATGAACGGTGAAGCAGTGCCTTATGACGAGGGCAAGCCTTTTGTTGATGCAAACTACACGAGCAACTTCAATGACCTGCCAAGCAAGGATGTAAGCGATACCCTGAACAAGGTTGGCATAACATCATTCTTTGAAATGATATACAACATTCTTGAAACATGGTTCTCAACGCTCTTTAAGTTTGTCAGAGGTGTTGTTGGTAAATAAAATTTAGCTGTTGAATCACAAATGTGGTTCAACAGCTTTTTTGTGTTATGTGATTAACTGACGGAAATCAATCTTTCGATTACGCTCAATTTTCGCATTGTAGCAATTATACCGAGCTTTTTTCAAGATAATTATTATTTAATTTCTTCTTTTCGGCATCCCTCGGCAGATACATATATAAGCATTTACTTCCAACAGCAAACTGTTCTTTGCCAAAATCAAAGGATTCGATGGCTCGAAGTTTTCCGGCATTAATGCTGTCATTCGTAAATACAAGATGTATACGTGATGAATCAAGCTCCTGTGTAAATGGATTTTCTCTGACTGCAATTTCAAAATCAGCCTTGGTTTTGATTATAACCGATAGGTCAGCGCCGATTTTATCTTTAATGGCATTATGTATTTTAGCAGCGATTTCCTGAGTACATAGTTCTGTGTCGAGGATAATGTTTCCGCTTTGAATTAAAGTGCTGACATTGCTGAATCCGCAGTCTGTGAGTATTTCAACAAGATAAGACATCTTTGGTATTCTATTTTTGCCGACAGGGGTAACGCCACGTAAAAGTGCAACTATTCTCATAATAAATCCATAGCCTTTCAGGTTGCAAGTAATTCATAAAATTTTCTATACGTCTTATGTAGCTGAATAATATATATATTATTCTTTCAGCATTTCATCAACTTCATCTTTTGAAAGCTCAATAAAGACATCATCGGTGAATAGCGTGTCGGTGGTATCTTTCATTTTTGCAATCAGTTTTTGAGTGTCAATGTCAAATTGCAGGTGCTCATTTTCTTCTAATTCTTTTCTTGCAATGGCAATAAATTCGCCCGTTTCCCAATTTATATCGAAGCATTTAACAATCGTTGTAGAGTCGGTTACGTCAAACAATTGTTCTTCTTTGTCTATGATTCCTTCATATATATGTTCAAACAATGCTTCTTTTCCGATTTTTATAATTCTGTATTTATCTTCGGGCATTTCCTTGACTTTCTTCTTTTTGAACCGCATAAAATTACTCCGTTCTTTCATTCTCAATATCTTCAACAATTTCCTTTAGCATTGAAAGATAATTATGGATGGTAGCATCAAAATTGTAATAAGCATATCTTTAATTTTAGAAGCCAATTTTTTCATTCGATCACTATCATTTTTTACACATTATATCATTCTTGCGGAAGTATTACAACAAAAAAATAAAAACCGCAGCATTAAAGCTACGGTTTTATTGGCGGAGAAGAGGAGACTCGAACTCCTGCGCCGGTTGCCCGACCTACGCCCTTAGCAGGGGCGCCTCGTCACCAACTTGAGTACTTCTCCATTGGTGTCGTTAAGACATATAAATAAAAAAATGGCGGAGAGAGTGGGATTCGAACCCACGGTACGTTGCCGTACGACGGTTTTCAAGACCGTTCCGTTATAACCGCTTCGGTATCTCTCCGTTTGTGCCTTGATATATTATCACAATGTTGTTGCTTTGTCAATAACTTTTTTGAATTTTTTTCATTTTTTTGCAGATTTTTATTTGTTGCAACTTTCTGTTGACTTTGACGGTGATAAGGTGTAATATATTAATAAGCAATGGCGCTTTCCTTGGTGAAATGCGCCTTTTTCATTGGTATCGGGATAGTTTATCCATTTTGTATAAATTTGCTCATGAACAAAAGATACCGTCACAGTGCCTGCTTTCGGGCGGTGAGTGATTTAATCGTTCATGGCGGAAAGACTGTGAATGTTATGGAAACCAGGTATATTATAGTTACAGGCGGAGTTGTGTCGGGGCTTGGCAAGGGCATCACCGCCGCATCTCTTGGCCGACTTTTGAAAGACAGAGGCTTGAAAGTATCAGTTATGAAGCTCGACCCTTATCTCAACGTTGATCCGGGCACGATGAACCCAATTCAGCACGGCGAAGTTTTCGTCACGGATGATGGCGCAGAAACCGATCTTGACCTCGGTCACTACGAACGTTTTATTGATGAAAGTCTGACTCAAAACAGCAACATGACGTCAGGCAGGGTATACATGACCGTCATTCAAAATGAGCGAAAAGGCGTTTACGGCGGTCAGACTGTGCAGATCATTCCTCACATCACCGATGAAATCAAAAGAAGAATTGCACTCAACAACAATCAGGCAGATGTTGTGCTTGTTGAAATCGGCGGCACGGTCGGCGACATTGAAAGTCAGCCGTTTCTTGAAGCTGTTCGTCAGTTTACGCAGGAATACGGAAGCGATAAGTGTATGCATATCCACGTGACACTTGTGCCTTATCTTGCTGCATCGCAGGAGCTTAAAACAAAGCCGACTCAGCACAGCGTTAAGGAACTGCTCAGCATCGGAATCCAACCGGATGTGCTTGTTCTGCGCACAGAGCACACAATTGATGAAGCAAGCAAGGCGAAAATTGCACTTTTCTGCAACGTTCCCAAGGAGAACGTAATCGAGAATAACAATATGCCCACGCTTTATGAAATTCCGCTTGCACTTGAAAAAGAAGGGCTTGCAGATGTTGTCATCAAGCGTCTTGGAATTGAGTGCGGTGAAGCAGATCATTCCGATTGGGAGTCAATGGTATATCGTAACAAGCACCTTGAAAAGAACGTTGACATTGCAATTGTCGGCAAGTATGTTGAACTTCATGATTCATATCTGAGTGTTGCAGAAGCGCTTAAACACGGCGGCATTAAGCATAACAGCGAGGTTAACATTCACTGGATAGACAGCGAAACTGTTACAGATGAAAACGCAGCAGAAATTTTTGAAGGCATTGACGGCATCCTTGTTCCCGGCGGCTTTGGCTCAAGAGGTATCGAGGGCAAAATTTCAGCCGCAAAATATGCAAGAGAAAACAAGCTTCCTTATTTCGGCATCTGCCTTGGTATGCAGATTGCAATCATTGAATTTGCCCGCCATGTTCTTGGCTTTGAGGACGCAAACAGCAGCGAAATTAACCCTGAAACCACGCACCCCGTCATTGACCTGATGAATGAGCAAAAGGATGTTACCAACATGGGTGGCACCATGCGTCTCGGTCAGTACCCCTGCGTGCTTAAAGACGGCACAAAAGCCTATCAGGCATATGGTCAGCAACTGATTTATGAACGCCACCGTCATCGCTATGAGGTTAACAACGATTATAGAGACAGGCTTGAAAGTGCAGGTATGTGCCTTTGCGGTGTATCTCCTGATAAGCACATTGTTGAAATGTGTGAAATACCGAGTCATCCGTGGTTTGTGGCTTCGCAGGCTCACCCTGAATTCAAATCACGCCCGAACAAAGCGCACCCGCTTTTTGCAGGTTTCATTGAAGCAGCAATCAAGCAGAGAGAAAGTAAATAAACATAACAGCCATGTTCAACCAGATTTGAGCGTGGCTGTTATTATTCACTTGAAATTTTGCTGCCTGATGTGTATAATCAAACTGTCTTTATTTTATCACAAAAAAATCAGTGAATTTAAGTGGTCAGTCAGGTGGTTCTTATGAAAGAAAAGGCAGCATTCATTCCAAAATATGTCACGCTATATGAACAATATAAAACGATGATTTTGAATGGCGTTTTGTCAGCAGGCGATAAAATGCCGTCAATCAGAACAAATTCGCAGAATTTCAATCTCAGCCGCACAACTGTTGAAACCGCTTATGCCATGCTTGCCGCTGAGGGTTACATCATCTCAAAGGCTCAAAGCGGTTTTTACGTTTGCAGTGCAGATTTTGAAAAAATTGCACAAATCAGGAATGACGCATCAAAAGCGGAAAAAGCGCATGAAAAAATTAAATATGACTTGGTTTCCGCCAGTGCCGACAGAGAAAGCTTCAACTTTACGCTTTGGCGCAGATATGTCAAAAGTGCACTCAGGCAGGATGAGCGCTTGCTTTCTTACGGTGAACCGCAGGGTGAGGCTGATTTGCGTGAGGCAATCTGCAATTACATCAGCAAGGAGCGCAAGGTTATCTGCACGCCAAAGCAAATTGTTGTTGCCGCAGGCACGCAAAATCTGATTGGTATTTTATGCACACTGACAAAAGAACGCTCAGATGTTGCTTTTGTTGGCTCACGTTTTGACGGCGGAAAGGCGGTATTCAGGGATTACGGCAAAAAAGTGACGTCCACTTTGAGCATACCCGAAGAAATGAGCAAGCTTGAAGTGCCTGACGGCTCACTGATTTATACTTCACCGTCGCATATCGACAGTTGGGGCAGCGTGCTCGACATCAGAAAACGCAGAGAAATGCTCCGCTTTGCGCACGAACACGATTGCCTGATTGTTGAAGATGACTATGACAGCGAGTTTCGCTATTATTCACGCTCGATGCCATCGCTTCAGGGAATGGATGCAGGACAAAATGTTGTCTATATCGGAACATTTTCAAAAATGCTTTTGCCGTCAATTCGCATCAGCTTCATGGTGCTTCCGCCTAGCCTTGTAAAAAGCTATGAGCAGCGTGGTACCTTATATAATCAGACCGCCTCAAAAGCGGAGCAGATTGCCTTGTGTCAGTATATTCGTGACGGACATCTTGGTGCACAGATCAGAAAACAACGAAAGCAATATGCATCAAAAACAAAGCAGATTTGCCAAAGAGCTATTGAAATTATGCCGAAATCAATTGAACTCAGCGAATGCCACACAAGCTATCTGATACGTATTAGGGTGAAAACTGAAAAAAAGGTTGAGCAAATTGCTGCTGACGCAGAAAAGCTTGGCGTGAGGCTGCGTCCAATTGGAAACGAAAGCGGAAGGGCGCTTTTGCTGATTTCCGTTGCGGGTTTTGACACAACAGATTGTGATGATATGCTCAAGCTGCTTCGCAAGGCAGTGAGTGCGTAAAACATGGGAGGTGTGAACATGAGTACATTTGCCGAAAAGAATTGGGGCGATTGCAGCAAAGCAGTTGCCTATGAATTAAACTTTGTTCAAATGTGCTATACGTCCGGAAGTTGCAGATGGCAGGATTATTATGAAGTTTTGTGCGATGAATGTGATGAGATGATTCAAAGCAAGGATTTTGTTTATCCTAAAGGTTCGTTTTCAAAGAAGGATTATTACATTCTTGATTTTTACTGCTTCGGTGTGTCTGAAAAGCTGAAAAATGAAATGATTGCATTTGGCATACCCGAAGAAGTTTTCAGACCGATTTATGCTTCAAGGGGCAATTTGGTGCTGGGGTATCAGATCGTTCCGAAAAATGAGCTGCCGTCAGCTTATGATGAAAACGGCTATGAAGTTACTCACAAATGCAAAAAGTGCGGCAGAGCAGTGCACGAAATCAAAGAGGATTTGTATAGCATAGCGGCGTATGGCGGGTTGGGGTATCCGACATATTTAACCGAGGAAGCTCTTGCAAAAATGCAGAGTGTTAACAGCTTAAACAACGGTGATGTTATCATATCTCTCGAACTTTATAACCATCTGCTCAAAAAGTATCCTCGATTGGAGTGTCGGCCCGTGTTTCTCGGCAGTGTTTATGATGATTCGGAATATCTCAAACGTCATAAGCCGAAATCTAAAACTGCAAGATTAATTGAAGAAAAACTGAACAACAGGAAATGATATATTTGTGACGAAATCATGAGACACTTTTTGTGCAACATGACGAAAATAGAAAATCTCTGTAAAAGCCTTGACAATTGAGCAATCATTCAACTATAATAAAGATACAATTGAACGGTTGTTCAATTGTTCAAATTAACTTTCTTGCTTATATGGAGGATTTATTATGAAAAAGTCATTTCGTCTTGTTGGTCTTGATTGCGCAAACTGCGCAGCAAAAATTGAAAGAGATGTTCAAAAGCTTCCAGGCGTTGAAAAAGCAACGGTCAGCCTTATGACAACAAAAATGACAATCGAAGCTCCCGAAGATAAGATGGACGAAATCACTCAAAAAGCAACAGCAATCGTCAATAAATATGAACCCGATGTTATTGTGAAAAGAGGCTGATTTGAAATGAGTTCAAACAAAAAGCAGTTTATAAGGATCATCGTTGGTGCGGTTGTCTATGTAATCGGCTTCATTTTGGAATATTTTGCGCCTGAAAGCGTCAATGTGTATCTGCTGCCAATCGTCTTTGCAGTTGCACTTTTGATTGCAGGCGTTGACGTAATCATCAACGCTGTTCGTGGCATAATCCACGGTCAAGTGTTTGACGAAAGCTTCCTGATGGCGGTTGCAACAATCGGTGCTTTTGCAATCGGCGAATATCCTGAGGGCGTTGCCGTTATGCTGTTTTATCAGGTCGGTGAGCTGTTTCAAAGCTATGCTGTCAATAAATCGAGAAAATCCATCTCATCGCTTATGGACATTCGCCCTGACTATGCAAACCTGAAAAAAGGCAGTGAGGTTGAAGTCGTTGACCCATATGACGTTGAAATCGGTGACATCATTGTGATTAAGCCTGGCGAAAAAGTCCCGCTTGACGCTGTTGTCATTGAGGGCAGTTCAACTTTGAACACAGTTGCACTGACAGGTGAATCGCTTCCAAGGGACGTTTCGGTCGGTGATGAGCTGCTCAGCGGCTGCATTAACATGAGCGGACTTTTGACGGCTAAGGTCACAAAGGAATTCAGCGAATCAACCGCATCAAAAATTCTTGACCTTGTTGAAAATGCCGCTGATAACAAATCAAAATCAGAAGATTTTATCACAAAATTTGCAAGATATTATACACCTGCGGTTGTTATTACAGCAGTTTTACTGGCTGTTGTTCCGCCGCTTGTCGTTCCAAATGCAATGTTCAGGGATTGGATTTATCGTGCGCTGACTTTCCTTGTAATTTCATGCCCGTGTGCCCTTGTAATTTCACTTCCGCTCAGCTTTTTTGGCGGTATCGGTGCCTCATCCAAACGTGGTGTGCTTG
>JAMPAE010000047.1 GCA_023667385.1 Ruminococcus sp. | reverse complement strand
ATGTTTGATCTGTAAAGGAACTCAATTCTCGGTGAGTTGTTATACATACCTGTGACATGAACGATGTCAAGGATTCTGTATCTGTAAAGACCTGAGAAGTTTGTTACGATGATTTCGTAATCCTTGCCAACCTCAAGCTGATCGAGGGTAAGCGGTCTTGTGCCTTCTTCTGCGTCAACAGGGAGGAACTCATAAACAAGGCTTCTCGGAAGAAGAACATAGTCAGTTGCATTGAGTTCAACCGGCATTGCAAGGAAGCCTTCTGATGCGCCGTAGCCCATGTTGTGAAGCGGAAGATCACCAACATATCTTCTCAGTTTTTTAACATAAGCTGCAAGGGTTGAACCGAACATACCATAGCCCCAGCAAAGCTTTGGCCACAAACGCTGTGCAATCGGTTTTTCGGTTTCAAAGCCTTTTTCAAATTCACGTCTGAGCTCAGCAGCTCTTGTTGGGTTCGGCTTGAACTGCTTTTCATATTTTGCTCTGAGAGATGCAGGACACTGAATGCTTGGGTCGATTGTGCCTTTTTCAATGTCATTGCAAAGAAGCTCCCAGTTGTTTTCCATGTATTCAAGCATGGTGGTGAGCAAGGTGATAACAATTGAACCAAGGTAAGTTACATCACGGTTTTCAAGCGCAAAACGAGCCTGAAAATATGATGTGTTTGTGTTTTCCGAATCTTCAGGATAGAGAATATCCATCGGAGTTGTTGTGAAATATTTAAGAATCGGGCTGAGATATGTAAACGGAACCTGAGCAGCACCGTTGCACTGCTTGCCGTTTGCCAGCTTGTGACCGTTGAGGTCAACAAGCAGCGGTCCCATTTGAGAGGGAAGCTTTTTATAAATTCCCTGCTTTTTGAACCAGTTTGATGCGCAGGCAGGTGTTGCAACAAAGCCCATGCACTGCATATTCCAAAGATCCTTTGCTGTTTTTGGCTGAAGCTTCGGCTTGCCGACACTGCCTGATGATGCGCAATAGCGGATAACTTTGCTTGAAGTGATGATGTTGCTTTCGCCTTTTTCAACCATTCTGTCAACAAGGGGAGCGTAATCTTCAAAGGTTGAAAGAGGCACCTTGTCCTGGAACTCTTTGATTGAATGAATGTTGGCAAAGTCATATTTTTTGCCGTATTCACAATCGGCGTTTCTCTTCATGATTTTTTTGAGAGTTGCTTCTTGAGTTTCCATTGCCTGTGAAGTGTAATGCTCAAAGCCTTTAAAAACGATGTTGCCGAGGAAAACACCGTAGTCTGTGAGAAAAGACATAATTAAACCTCCCTGATAATTCAGTTATTCAATGTTTGTTCGTATTTTGCGGCTGTGTAAATATAATACGATTATTATAAATATAACATACTCTCACTTACTTTTCAAGAGTTTTAAACAATTTGTTAACAATTTGTATTAAATTATAAAGATTCATCAGAAAAAATCACAGCGGCACGTTCACTTGAACAATGCCGCTGTGCAGTTAAATTATTTCTTGCCGATTTGATTTTTGATCAAAGCAAAGAATGACTTAAAGAAGTTAATGATTGCAGTGAAAAACGTACGAGGTGTATGTTTTTCAATTTGCACAGCATCCCAGTTTGTGGGATTGCAGTTGTTTTTAGTCATCGGGTAAGTTTCCCCGTCATTCTTGTTGAATACCATAAACTGTGGGTATGTCTCATCTGAGTTAACGGTAAACTGCTCTTTAGAATTGCAAATTTTAAGAAGAAGCGAATCATTGAAAGATGACCAGTTATCATGCTGAGCGCCTTTGACAAACCATGTGTAATCAGGGAAAAGGCAGGTTGATGCATCAACTTGCTTATCAATTGAAATATATTTGCCAAAGCCGAGTTCTTCTCTTTCGGCAATGTATTTATCGCTGAGTATGCTTTGAACTGTTGAACAGGTTGCACCAAAGCTTGCTTTTTTAAGTGAAACAAGCGAATCGCTGAGTTCATCACAGCTATCAATGAATCCCATAGACTGATAGCCGTATTTTGCAAGAATGCCAACATTAACACCGGCAGCCTTAGCGTCAGCAAGAATTTCATTTGTGCGCTGTCTGACACGGACATTATAGTTATTGAGTTTTTCAATAAGACCTGCATATTTTGTTGCATAATCAAGCTTTTCGTTGCCGAAAATTAAATCCATTGAAGGCTGGAAAGCTTCAGCAGAAACAGAACTCCAATATCCGGGCCATGTTCCGAATGTTGCCATGCAAAGGCGGGGAGTAAGACCTTCATAGAGCTTTTTGTAAACCTTGTTAATAAGTTTTTCGGTCACTTTTGCACTGTCTATTTCATTGAGCATATCAATACTTGCAGTGACAAACTCAACAAGGAATTTCAAATCCTCGGTTTGAGTTGACAAGTCAGTGAGCCATCTTTCCATGCCTTCGCCGTCAACTCTTACTTTGCCGCTGTAAAGGTCACTGATTTTTTCATTTCCGTTTGCAACGGTAGAATCAATTGCAAGGCTTCTGATGTCATCATATCCGTATTTTTCAAGATATGCAAGAACGAATGAGCCGCCGAGACATCTGCACGCAAGGGAAACCTTTTCAGCTCCTGTTGCTTTGAGAATGCCTTTGATATAGTCGTTGAGACAGTCGGCAACCTCGAACGGATCACGACGCCAGTCATACCAGAAGTTGTAATCGAAAAGATTTGTTGTGCCGTCAGCTTTGCAATAGTTTGCTTTGCTGTTTACATCGTTTCTATAGCGGTTATATGCGCTTATGCCTGTTCCGTTTGTTGCTTCACCGTTGTTGTCAAGGTGTGCTTTTTCAAAAATCTGATTAACTTCTTTTTCAAATGCGTTGTAGTATTCTTCCCATTTGTTGAACAAAATTGCATTTGTGAAATACGGGAACAAAACTCTTGCGGCAGTCTGAGGAAGCTCGCTCATGTCATAACCTGTGGGATAAACTTCTTTATTGTCAGCGTCATAGATGCTTGCTCCGTCACCGCGAAGATACACAATTGGGTTTCTGTCTTTTGCAGAAACTGCTGAAACAGAAACAGGAGCGATAATGCAAAGCATCATAATGAGAGCCATAAAGGCTGATAAAAACTTTTTCATAATACTATCCTTTCATTTTAGAATTGATAGTATTGTATTACAATACGTCAAAATCTTTTTTTTGTTTGGGAATTATTGCGCTGCTTTTCAATAATTTCCTCATAAAGTTAATAAATCGTTCATAATTAACACACATGAACAACACAATAGCTGAGTGACTCTGCTGATTAAGATGACAAAACCGCCCATGATTTCTCAAAGGCGGTTTAATTGAATTAGTGGTTATTCGGCAGGCGTGCCATTCCCCTGCATCTACTCGGATTTCTCCTGTCTTGCCATCGGCGTGTGGTCGACACGAAATTTACCACCTCGAATAACCTATTCTTATTCTATATTTATTTTAGCACAACTATTCCTTTTTGTAAAGAACTTTTTTATTTCTTAGATACTTATTCCATTTTTTGTCACTGACAACAAGAAATGTGATAATTGAATTTTTCAATTCAGGAGAATCATAAGAAGTAACCAATCTTAATATCAATTGTGCATTTTTATCCTCTATACCTATTGATTTTAATATAAAGGCTGTATTAGGAAGGTTATCTTCAAGTATATAATCAGGTTCTTCAATTGCATCCGTTAAACATTTTGAATAAAATTCATAATCATTTGGATGACGTTCTTTAATGTGGGCAATGCGCTGTCAGTTATAATAACATCATCCGTGGTTATATCGTTCGTAACACAGCTATAAATATTTTTATCAATCTTTCCTATGTAATACACATCAGAATCCCCTGCCATCTTATTTAATTTTATTATATCGGGATTGTCAACCGCCCACTGAATCATGCAAAATCACCCCTGCGGCTTTCGCAGGGGTGATGGTTATTTGACTTTTACGCTCTTGACGGCGCTGTAAGCTGAGTAAGCTTTGGCTGAACCGTTGGTTTTATAGGCTCTGACCTTGAAGTAATAGGTCTGACCTGTTTTGAGCCCCGTTTTCTTGAAGCTGACGGTTGATGCACTTGTGACGGTTTTGATTTTGCTGTAAGTACCGTCCTTTTTTGTTGCCATGTAAATTTCATAGCCGGTGCCCTTGACCTTACTCCATGAGGCGGTTGCCTGTTGAGCTGCTGCCGTGAGCTTCAAGGTTGGTGTTGCAGGCTTTGTGCAAGTGTCAATAAACACGGATGAAGCCCATGCTTTTTTGCTGCCGCTTTTTGTGTATGCCGTTACGGCGTATTTATATGCCGTGCCGGTGGTGAGCTTGCTGAAGGTGTAGCTTGTGGAGGTGATGTCTTTGATTGTGACCCACTTTTTCGTGCTGCTGTTATATTTGTGAACACGATAGCCTGTTGCACCCGAAACCTTTGACCAAGTGAGCTTGATGCTTGTGGTTGACGGTGTTGCTTTCAGGTTTTTAACATCTGCCGGAATCGTTTTTGCCGAAGCTGTTGCAGAATAAGTGCCGTAATACTTCTTGCCGCTTACAGTCTTATATGCAGCAACACGATACTTATAAGTTGTGTTGAGAGTAAGACCGGAGTTGGTGTAATAGTTGTTGGCAGTTGTGGCAAGGGTCACCCATTTTTTGCTTGATGAGTTATAGCGCTGAACCTGATAGCCGGTGACGTTGCTGACCTTTGACCAAGTGAGCTTGACCGATGTTGGCGAGCCTGCTGCCTTGAGACCGCTCACTTGGTTAGGTACTGTTTTTGCGGTGACAGTTGTGCAGTTTGAGCCGTAAACAGTTTTGCCGTTTGCAGTTCTGTATGCAGCAATGCGGTATTTATAGGAAGTGTTCAGCTTGAGGCTTGAGTTTGTATATGACGTTGAGGTTGTGTTTTTGAGCGTTTTCCATTCGCCGCTTGCTGAGTCATAGCGCTGAACACGGTAGCCTGTTGCGCCTGTGACCTTTGACCAAGTTAGCTTCACTGAATTGATGGAAGTGGTTGCCTTAACTCCCGAAACCTTGGCGGGAACAATCTTATAGCTGAGGGTTTTCGAGCCGCTGTAATAGCCTTTCATTTTGATTACAACCTTGTGGGTTCCTGTGCTCTTGCAGTCTGCGTCATAAGTGGCGGTGTAATCTCTGCCCTTTTTCAGCTCGTTGCCGTTTTGATCTCTGATGATGGTGTAAGGCTTTACGTCATTGCCTGTGTATGCATATGACGTTGAAGCGAGCGAGTAGGATTTTACGGTTGGATTAACCGGGATAAGGCTTTCGCCGGTTGTGATCGGTGTCAGTTTGTTGCTCTTATATTGCAAAAACTGCGGATATTTTGATCCGGTGGTGACGGTATACTGCTTTTTGCTGTGCAAAATTGCATAAATCAACGAGTGAATGCTGGATGCCCAGTTGTTGTGATTGCAACCCTTGATGAACCAAGTGTAATCAGGGAACAGGCAGGTTGATGCGTCAATCATCAGGTCTTTTGAAAGATACTTTCCCTTGCCTGTGTTATAAACATAGCTGATATAGTTAGTGGAAAGGATTTTGTCAATTTCAGTGCAGGTTGCGCCGAGTGACATTTTGTTCAGCTCAACAAGGCCGTCTGCCTGCTGCTTGCCATAGGTGAAAAGGGGAGGCAGGCTGACATTATATTTTGAAATGATTGCAACCTTCATGCCCTTTTTCTGAAGATTTGTGAGTGTTGTTTCAAGCTTGCGCTGAACGTTGTAGTGATAGTTATCAATTTTCTTGATAAGACCTGCGTATTTTGCAGTTTGGCTGCCGAAAACAAATTCTTTTGCGTCAAGGAAATATTCTTCGCCAACAAGTGCCCAGTATGCAGGCATTGTGCCATAGGTTGCCATGATAAGCTCCGGCATGATTGCAGTTGCAACCTTTTGAATTTTTGAATTTAAAAGCCCTTTGGCAATGCCTATTGGGTCAAGAATGCCGAGGATGAATGTCAAAGCCGGAATGATGTCGGCAAACTCATCTTCCATATTAGTTTGTGAATACTTGCGAAGTGCGGTGTAGTCAATGTTGAAATCACCTGCAAAGGTTGCGCTGATTGGAAGAAGTCCTTTCATTGCGCCTGCATAAAGCACGCAGGTATCAACCTTGCCTGAACCGTATTTTGTCAAATATGCAGCCGCAACCGCAGTACCCATGCAGCGGCTGACAAGCTGAACCTTCTTTTTGCCTGTTGCCTTGAGAACGGCGTTGATGTGTGACTGAAGCTGAGTTGCTGTTGCTGACGGGTCAATTCGTGGGTCATATTCAAATGAGTAATCCTCAAGCTTGAAGTTACTTGTTTTCTTTTTAGGGGTCGGATTTTTCTGCGGATATGAACCGTTTGAAACATTACCGTTTGCATCAAGCACTAAATCCTTATAAATCGGGTCGATAATCTTTCTGATTTCTTCTTTAAGCGGAGCATAGCCGTTTTTGTCGTTGCTTTTAAAATATGCATTGCTGATTGCCGCTGAGTTTTCGTCATCCTGAATTTTGTTTGCAATTGACGGAGTCGGAGAAATTTTTTTCCCGTTTTTATTATAGACCGTTCGTCCGTTACCTTTGATGTAGATGATGGGTAAATCGTTTTCATATGCGGCATGAGCTGTGACAACAGGAGCCATCACTGAAAAAATCATCAGGCACGCAAGAAAAAGCGAAATTATTTTTTGTGCAGGTTTCATTTTCGTTACCTCCCGAAAATTTTGATTTAGGATGAATTGACTCGAAGCAAACACGCCGAAGCCTCGAACCTACTGTGTCTTTAGCCTTTTTCGTTTCGGTGCGAAGCAGTCGAGAACGAGATAATTTTTTTGACTGAACAAGACAAAAAACGCAGCGGAGGCGGAAATTGACCGTTTTCGACCGTGCTTGGTTCGAGTCAATTCATCCTTGACATGATAACATATTTATGCTGAAAATTCAACATATTGGTTTTATGATAATTTGAACATTTTAAAAACAATTTATAGAAGGTTGTTGAGATTTTGCAAAAATTGTGCTTTTGAAAAAGAAAATGAAAAAAGGTGTTGAACTTTTTTTGAACAACACCCTTTGATTTTATTCTGAATATTTTTTGATAAGCTCGATCACATCGGCAACCGTTTCAATTCCAAGAGCCTCACGGTCAGGAATTTCAACGTCAAATTCATCTTCAATTGCAACAGCCATGTTGACAAGTTCAAGTGAATTGAGGCCGAGGTCGGTGCGGATGTTGGTTTCTTCAGTGATGTCCTCTGCTTTGATTTCTGCATATTCGCAGATGACTTTCTTCATTTTTTCAAGCATGGTAATATCTCCTTTCGCTTTTGCTTTATACTGATTTATTGGCTCTTCGGAAGCGCATAGCCTGCAAAGCATAGCATAATCAGTGCTTCCTGACATTATGAAATGCTGTCGAGCAGTTCTTTCATTGTGATTTTCGGGTTCTCAATGCCGGCAAGGATGACCTTGACTGCGTTTTCATGAAGTGCCTCAATGTTTTCGGCGGTTGAAAGCTTCACCCTGTACATATAGTTGACGTTGATGCCCATGTCTTTCGGGTCAGGCGTGCAGATTGTGTAAAGCGGAGTGAAGTATCTGCCGAGGTTATAGGATTTGAACTCGAATGTATACGGCAAATCAGGAATTACCGGAATGGGTATCCATGAGAACATCATGCAGGCAGGGCCTTGAATGAGATTATAGTTGTAAATATCTCTGGACAAATCTCTTGCAGTGATGTAAGGATAAGCATTGTGGCGGTAAAGCTGAGTTCTGACTGCGGTCATTTCGCCAAGAGCCTGCTCAAAGGTGTAATCCTCAGGGATGATTGTTCTGAGCTGCAACGGCTGAGTGAGGCAGCCGCTCATGTTCTTTTCACTGTTGGTTGCACGCTTGCTGCAAAGCGACATCATGAACACGTCCGGTGTGCGATAGTTAATTGCAGAGCAGTGTGTGCGCATACCGAGCTGAAGAATGCTTTCCGGTGCAATTTTGTTTGCAAGGCAGAAATCAAAAATCTTCTTTGCATCATCGGGGCTGATGTGCTTAACAATGGTGTCGCACTTATCATAAATCGGGTTATATGCGGCAGGAACACGAAGGTTCGGATTCTTTTTCTTTTTGCGTGCCGCCTCAAGAAAAGCAGGACCGTGAACACCTGCATAAAACGGCTCGCCGCCTTTGAGAAAATATTTCTTATAAAACAGCTCATGCTTTGCCATCTTTTTCTTGTTGCCGAGACGTGCAAATTCTTCCTGAATGTAATCTTCATATTTATCGAGCGGTGCAGGCATTTCAGTGTTATCCCTGAGCGCATGATAAATTTTGAGAATGTCGAGATAGAAAATGACAATACCCATGGCGTCGATGTTGAGGTGGCTTACGTTGAGGTAAATACCGCTGCCGACACCCTCGGTTTTGAAAAAGTACATTCTGAAGGTTTCATCCTTGAGGAAGTAAACGGGTTTTTGCGCATCTTCTGAGAAGAAAGCGTCCTGCTCCTCAAATGATGAGAAGTGCTTAACAGGAACTTTGTATTCAAGCTTCGGCAGGAAATACTGCTTGATTTGCTTGTTGACCATTGTAAAACGCAGGCGGAAGCTATCGTTGCGCTCAAGCTCAATGTCAAACGCTTTCTGAAGCAGGTCAAAGTCAATGTCGGTTCCAAGGGTGAACGAAGTCGGCACCTGAGTAAGCTGCTTGTGAAAGCTATACTTAACCATGAGATACATCGTTTCCTGTGACGGAATGATGTTATATAATTTATAAGGGGGAAGCTGCTTTTTTTTCAATGAAATCATCTTCTTTCTTTTCATGTTACAACGTGTCACATTTATAGAGTTTATAATAGCACAAAAAGCATATCAAGTCAATAGCGTCAAATTCATATATCCGCAAGTCAATGTAAAATTTTGTTAAACAACGGGTAAATTAGAAATGAGCAGTGCTTTGCGGTATTGCGGGCAGGATTGTGCCGACGGTTGGGTTAGTTGCCGCAGAGATTGAAAATTCTTGACACGATGGTCGCCCCTACATTCGTTTTCTTTTACTTTGTTTTGTGAATTAATGTCAGCACTTTTTGAACTTTTGCTTGCATTTTTCATCTCAGCCAAAATGCAAGTTTCAATTTTTCTTTCTCCTTTTATTGACAAATCGGGCAAGCTGTCATATCATTATAATGTATATGTATGTGCAAAATTATCGTACTGTGGGGAACGGCGTACCCACAATTATCACCATGGAGGAAGTTATGTCATTTGTTATCGGAATTTCAAGATATTTATTGCCGATTCTGACGGTTATGATTCTCACAAAGTGCGTGCTTGCGCTGCTGCTTGGGCACCCTAAAGATAAAATTTACGGCTACATCATCGACATGGTTGACGGTGAGCGCTATCCGCTGAATATGTGGGAAACCTCAATCGGGCGCAGCAGTTCATGCGATGTTGTTGTCGGCTATGACACGGTTTCACGCTTTCATGCGGTCATCAGCAGGCGCATTGACGGTTGGTACATCTATGACCTGCGCTCAAAATCGGGCATCAGTATTAATAATGAAAAGGCAGAGCGGAAAACCACCATCCGCAACGGAGATATTCTCACGCTCGGTCAGATGAAATATAAATTCGAGGTCATCAATGACCCTGTTCAGCGTGTTGGCAAAAAGCGTGGCAAGAAAAACAGCCGGCCTGCAAAGCCGCAGCCCACAGTTCATGAATATCCTTATCCGCAGCAGGGAGCTGCATTCAGCGGCAGTGTACCGCAGCAAAACCGGTTTGGCGGTGCGAACTGCGGCGGATACGGCGATTTTTACGATAGTGATAACCGCCCGAACCTTACCTTCAAAAAAGCTCCCAACAGCTTTTCAGGCAGCGATTACGCTTCCTATGGCGA
>JAMPAE010000046.1 GCA_023667385.1 Ruminococcus sp. | reverse complement strand
TTTATGGCTGTTCTTGATGTAAGAGTTGGAGATGTGCTTGTGATGAAGAAACCGCACCCTTGCGGCTCAAATGAGTTTGATGTTTTGCGCACAGGAATGGATTTCAAAATCAAGTGCAAAAAATGCGGCCGTGAAGTCATGGTACCCCGAAGAAAAGCTGAAAAAAACATAAAGAAGATTCTGCGGGAGGAGGAGCAAAATGCTTGACAAACTTGCAGATGTTGAAAAAAGATTTGAACAGGTCAGCGAAATGCTTTATGATTCGGAAGTTGTGGCTGACCTTGAAAAATATAAATCCCTGATGAAAGAGCACAAGAACCTTGAGCCGATTGTTGAAAAGTTTCGTGAATATAAAAAAGCGAACGAAAGCCTTGAAGAAGCGAAGCTCATGCTTGATGAGGGCGGACTTGACAAAGATATGCGTGAGATGGTGCTTGAAGAAATTGAGGGTTCAAAAGAAAGCACACAGCGTATTTATGAAGAGCTGAAAATTCTGCTGCTGCCCAAAGACCCGGACGATGACAAAAACATCATTGTTGAAATCAGGGGCGGCGCAGGCGGTGAAGAATCAGCGCTGTTTGCCGCCGTGCTTTACAGAATGTATTCCATGTATGCCGAAAGCAAGGGCTGGAAAACCGAAGTGATGTATGCCAACGAAACTGAGCTTGGCGGCTTTAAGGAAATCAGCTTCATGATCAACGGTGAGGGCGCCTATTCACGGCTGAAATTTGAATCGGGGGTACATCGTGTTCAGCGTGTGCCCGAAACGGAATCACAGGGCAGGATTCACACCTCAACCGCAACGGTTGCCGTGCTTCCTGAGGCACAGGAGGTTGACGTTGAAATTAACCCTGCCGATTTGCAGGTTGACACGTTCCGCTCAAGCGGTGCAGGCGGTCAGCATATTAACAAAACCGAATCCGCAATCAGAATCACTCACATTCCAACAGGAACTGTTGTTGAATGTCAGGACGAAAGAAGCCAGCACAAAAACAGGGAAAAGGCAATGCGTGTTCTGCGCTCAAGAATCCTTGAAAATGAACGTGAGAAGCAGGCTTCTTCAATTGCCGGCGAGCGCAAAATGCAGGTTGGCACAGGTGACCGAAGCGAGCGAATCAGAACATATAACTATCCGCAGGGAAGAATTTCCGATCATCGAATCGGGCTGACTATATATAAATTGGAGCAGTTTCTCAACGGTGAGCTTGACGAAGTCATTGATGCGCTTGTGACGGCTGACACTGCAAAGAAGCTGCAAAGCCAAGGAGAATGACAAACAAAATGAAAACAGATTTTTTTGACATAGCTTCACCGGATGACCCTCGCCTTAACAGCGTTGGCAAAATCCTTGCAAGCGGCGGTTTGGCGGCAATACCGACTGAAACAGTCTATGGTCTTGCGGCAAATGCGCTTGATGGTGAAGCAGTCGGCAAAATATATGAAGCCAAGGGCAGACCGTCTGACAATCCGCTGATTGTTCACATCAGCAGCATTGAACAATGGGCGCCGCTGGTTGATGAAATACCCGAAGATGCGAGGAGACTTGCTGTTGCGTTTTGGCCGGGCCCGTTGACAATCATTTTGAAAAAGTCCCGCCTCATACCCGATAAAGTCAGCGGAGGACTTGACACGGTTGCCGTGAGGATGCCGAGCCACCCGATTGCCCGTGCAATCATTGAAAAGGCAGGCGTTCCGCTTGCAGCACCTTCGGCAAATACTTCGGGAAAGCCCAGTCCAACAACGGCAAAGCACGTTAAAGATGACCTTTACGGCAAAATTGACGCCATTGTTGACGGCGGCGACTGCTCGGTCGGCGTTGAATCAACGGTAATCTCGCTTGCAGCGAATCCGCCGAGGCTGCTTCGTCCGGGCGGAGTTACACCCGAAATGCTTGAAAGCGTAATCGGTGAAATTGCAATTGACGATGCGGTTTATAACAAGCTTGCAGACGGCGTTCAGGCAGCTTCACCCGGCATGAAATATAAACACTATTCACCGACTGCCGAGGTTGTGCTTTTAAAAGGCAGCTTTGAAAAATATAAAGAATATGTTCAAGCAAGACGCTCTGATGAAATTGCGGCGCTTTGCTTTGATGAGGACGCCGAAAAGCTTGCAGGAATCAAAACGCTTACATATGGCAAGCAGGCGGATTCCCTTTCGCAGGCAAACAGAATTTTTGATGCGCTGCGTGAAGTTGATGAGCTGAACGTTAAAACGGTTTTTGCAAGGTACCCCGAAACGCAGGGAGTGGGCTTGGCAGTGTTTAACCGCCTTGTTCGTGCGGCGGCATTCAACATCATTGAGCTTTAAGGAGAAACGATGAAAGTCTTTGGTTTGACAGGTAAAACCGGTGCAGGCAAAAGCACAGCCGCAAAAATACTTGAGGAAAAAGGCTTCCTCATCATTGACGGCGACAAAATCGCACGTCAGGTCACCGAAAAAGGCTCGCCGATTTTGGCAGAGCTTGCAAATTGCTTCGGCAGTGACATTCTGCTTTCTGACGGAACGCTTGACCGAAAAAAGCTTGCATCAAGGGCGTTTGCCAATGAGGAAAGCACAAACGCACTGAATAATATCACACATTCGGAAATCGACAGGATATTCAAGGAAAAAATTGCTTTGGGCAAAAGAAGCGGCTTTGAAAAATGCATTATTGATGCGGCGGCGCTGCTGGAAAGCCCGTCAAAAGCGCTTTGTGAAAAAATCATTGTTGTCACTGCTCCACCGAAAATTCGGCTTGAAAGAATCCTCAGCCGTGACAAAATTCCCCCCGAGCAGGCAATGCTTCGAATAAATGCGCAAAAACAAGACGAATATTATCTTGAAAGCGCCGATATAATAATAAGAAACTATCCGCCGTATGATCTTGAAGAAGAATTGGGTGTGATAACAGAATGAAAAAGAAGAAAAAGGCAAGAATATCAAAAAGAATAGCTGCAATTTTCGCCGCAATCATTATCATCATGACCTGCTGCTTCGGCTTGGGTTCGGTGATGAAAACATTATACCCCATTAAATACGATAATTTTGTCGAAACTTATACTACGAAATATAATCTTGAAAAATCTTTTGTTTTTGCGGTCATAAAATGCGAAAGCAGCTTTGACAAGGATGCAGTTTCAAAGGCAAATGCAAAAGGGCTGATGCAAATTATGCCCGAAACCTTCACCTGGCTGAAAACAAAAACCAAAGAAACGCTTGACGAAGAAATGCTGTTTGACCCTGAAACCTCAGTCAAATACGGCTGCTTGCTTTATCGCATTTTGATTGACCGATTCGGCAATGAGGAAACGGCTGTTGCGGCATATCATGCAGGGCTCGGCAATGTCGGCAAGTGGCTGAAAAACAGTGAGTATTCCGATGACGGGGAGCATTTGAAGAAGATTCCGTTTCCGTCAACGGCAAAATATGTTGAAAACGTAATGCACGCAAAAGCGCTTTATGAAAAACTTTATAAACTATAAGGAAAGTTAAATTAATTCAGACTTTCCGAAAAATATAAACCAAAATAAACGGAGGTACACAAATGAACAACGAAAAAAGTGAAGCAGAACTTCTTCAGGAAAAACTCTGCCTGAAAAAAGAGCATTTTGACTGTGCTTTTGAGGGCGAAACCGAAAAGGCTGATGAATTTTGCAAAGGCTACATGGAATTTCTCGGCACAGCAAAAACAGAAAGAGAATGCAATGCATATATTATTGAAAAGGCAAAGCAAAACGGCTTTGTTGAGTTCGACTGCACAAAAAAATACATCGCAGGCGACAAGGTATATGTTAACAACAGGAACAAGGCGGTTATCCTTGCTGTCATTGGCAAAAAGGGTGTCAGCGAGGGTGCAAAAATTGTGGCTTCGCACATTGACTCACCAAGGCTCGACCTGAAACCAACACCGCTTTATGAAGATAATGAGCTGGCTTACTTCAAAACGCACTATTACGGCGGACTGAGAAAATATCAGTGGGCAGCAATTCCCCTTTCGCTTCACGGCGTGTTTGTTAAAAAAGACGGCAGCTCTGTTACCGTCAGCCTTGGCGAAAAAGAGGGCGAGCCGCAGTTTGTCATCACTGACCTTTTGCCGCACCTTGCAAAGGAGCAGTGCAAGCGTACCCTCAGCGAAGGCATCAAGGGTGAAGAACTCAACATCCTCATCGGCAGCAGACCGTTTAAATCAGACAAAGGCAGCGAGCTTGTTAAGCTGAACATTCTCAAGCTCCTCAACGAAAAATACGGCATTGTTGAAAGCGACTTTGTTTCGGCTGAGCTGGAGCTTGTTCCTGCATTCAAGGTGAGCGACATCGGCTTTGACAGAAGCCTAATCGGTGCTTACGGCCACGATGACAGAGTTTGCGCTTACCCAGGCTTTGAAGCATTGTTCTCACTCGATGTTCCCGAACACACATCAGTCATGGTGCTTGCAGATAAGGAAGAAATCGGCAGTGACGGCAACACAGGTCTGAACTCATCTTACCTCAAATATTTCATTGCCGACCTTGCAGAAGCAGAGGGACTTAAAGGCCGCCACGTTCTGAGCAAATCAGAATGCCTTTCTGCCGATGTTAATGCAGGCTTTGACCCGAACTTCCCGTCAGTTCACGATAAGAACAACGCAGCATTCCTCAACCATGGCGTTGTTGTGACAAAATACACAGGCTCAAGGGGCAAATCAGGCACATCTGACGCAAATGCAGAATTTGTGGGCAAGGTTCGCAGCATTCTTGACGAAGCAGAGGTATGCTGGCAGATTGGTGAAATGGGCAAGGTTGATGAAGGCGGCGGAGGAACAGTTGCAATGTATGTTGCAAACCTCAACATTGATGTTGTTGACCTCGGCGTACCTGTGCTTTCAATGCACGCTCCGTTTGAAGTTGTTGCAAAGGCAGATGTTTACAGCACCTATAAAGCCTGCAAGGCATTTTTCCAAAGCTAAACCACAAGAAATAAACAGCGGGCACAATTTGCCTGCTGTTTTTCAATGTTGCGCAATGCCGCCCCTTATTTTACTCAATGTAAATTTAATCCGTCAGAATTACTGTTTTTACGGGCCGCAAGTTATTGTGTTTTTTGCAATAGGCATAAAATTGCTGTTATGTATTGAATTTTCGTTAATTTTAGTATAATATATACATAAGATAGGGAATATTAGTAACAATTTTAATAAATTTTTGGAGGTTTTGTATGAATTATTCACTTACAAAGAAACAAGCGAAAGAGCTCATCAGCGGCAAGCTTTCGCATTATTTCGGCGTTTCCGTTGATGAAGCGACCGATGAGCAATATTACAAAGCGGTTTCACTTATTATCAAAGACCTTATGCATGACGGACTCAGGGAGTTCCGTGCAAAATCAGATAAATCAAACTCAAAGAAGATTTACTATTTAAGCATGGAGTTTCTCATGGGTCGTTCACTCAAGAACAACCTTTATAACCTTAACCTGACAAAGACTTTTGCTTCTGCGCTCAAGGATTTCGGCATCAGCCTTGACAAGCTTTTTGAATGCGAGCCTGACGCAGGGCTTGGTAACGGCGGACTTGGCAGACTTGCCGCTTGCTATCTTGACGGCCTTGCAACTCAGGGATATGACGGCATGGGCTATTCCATTCTTTATGAATGCGGCATCTTCAAGCAAAAACTCATTGACGGCTGGCAGACAGAGCTTCCCGATTTCTGGCTTCCCGGCGGTGAGGTTTGGCTCACTCAAAGGGAGCAGGAAGCTGTTGAAGTCAGCTTCGGCGGATATGTAAACGATCACTGGGATGATCACTATCACTCAGTTGAAATTGTCGGCGACACAAAAATCAGCGCTGTGCCTTATGATATGTTCGTCAGCGGCAAGGACGGCAAAAGCTACAGCGTTCTTCGCCTTTGGAAATCAAAAGCTCCGTCACTTGATATGCGCCTGTTTGACCAGGGTCAATATATGAAAGCAATGGAACAGCAGGCAATGGCTGAAGTAATCAGCAAAATTCTTTATCCTTCTGACAATCATCCGGAAGGAAAGAGTCTTCGCCTCAAGCAGCAATATTTCCTTGTTTCCGCTTCGATTCAGGATATTGTTAAGCGCCACCTGCGCCACAATTCAACCATGGAAAATTTTGCAGAAGCAAACGCTGTTCACATCAATGACACCCACCCCACCCTTTCAATTCCTGAGCTTATGCGTATTCTTCTTGACGAATGCGGCTATGGCTGGGATGATGCATGGAAGATTGTCACCAACACCATGGCATACACCAACCACACCGTCATGAAAGAAGCACTCGAATGCTGGTCTGAAGATTTGTTCAGAACAACTGTTCCGAGAATTTATCAGATCGTTAAGGAAATTGATAATCGCTACAGAGCTCACATTTGGAACGCAACAGGTGACGCAGGCAAGGTTGAGGAAATGGCAGTCATTGCAAACGGCGTCATCAGAATGGCTAACCTTTGCGTTGCCGCTTGCCACAGCGTAAACGGCGTTTCGGCGCTCCACAGCCAAATTCTCAAGGATTCACTGTTCAACAGCTATTATAACCTCACTCCGAACAAATTCAAGAATGTCACAAACGGCATTGCTCACAGACGTTGGCTCTGCCAGTCAAACCCTGAGCTTTCAGATTACATCACAAGCCTCATCGGCGATGGATTTATCTATAACGCAGACGAGCTTGCAAAGCTGAGCAAATTTGCCGATGACAAAAAGGTGCTTGCTGAAATTGACAAAATCAAGCTTTCAAACAAGAAGAAGTTTGCTGCATACCTCAAAAAGGAAAGAGGCATCACAATTGACCCGAACTCAATTTTCGATGTTCAGGTCAAGCGCCTTCACGAATATAAGCGTCAGCACCTGAACGCATTGCAGATTATTGCAAAGTACCTTGAAATCAAGGATAACCCGAACGGCAACTACACGCCGCACACCTACATTTTCGGTGCAAAGGCAGCTTCAGGCTATTTCGTTGCAAAGAAGATCATCGAGCTTATCTATGCACTTGGTGAACTGATCAACAACGACCCTGAGGTTAACGATAAGCTCAGAGTGGTTTACCTTGAAGATTACAACGTCACAATGGCAGAAAAGCTCATGCCTGCCGCTGACATCAGTGAGCAGATTTCGCTTGCAGGCACAGAGGCAAGCGGCACGGGCAACATGAAGCTCATGCTCAACGGTGCAATCACTCTCGGTACTCTTGACGGCGCAAACGTTGAAATTCACGAAGCTGTCGGCAATGAAAACATGATTCTTTTCGGCATGACAACTCCGGAAGTTAACAACCTCAAAGCATCGGGCTATCAGCCGATTAACTACTTCAACAACAATGCCGAGCTTCGCAGAGTAATTGAGTTCATTCAGCAGGGCTTTGCGGGCAAGCAGTTCCCCGAAATCGGCAACACAATCATCCATCACGATCCATACATGGTGCTTGCTGACTTTGCAGATTACAGAAATGCTCAGAAGAAGATTGATGCTCTTTGGGCAGACAAGAAAAACTGGAGCAAGATGTCGCTGCTCAACGTTGCAGGCGCAGGCAGATTTGCTGCTGACCGTGCAATCAACGATTACGCAAGGGATATTTGGAACACAACTCCTGTGAAATAAGGTGACGGAATGTATAAAGCGGTTATTTTTGACCTTGACGGAACACTTCTGAACACACTCAACGACCTTGCGTCAAGCGTTAATTTTGCGCTTGGTGAGTTCGGATTTCCAAAACGAACAACTGATGAAATCAGGCGTTTTGTCGGCAACGGCGTCATCAGGCTCATGCAAAGGGCAACACCTGATGATATTGATGAAGTCACATTTGAAAAATGCTTCGGCTGCTTTCGTGCGCATTATCTTGAGCATATGCAGGACAGCACCGTCCCTTATGACGGCATTATGGCTGCACTTGAAACACTCAAAAAGCACGGCATCAAAACCGCAGTTGTTTCAAACAAGCTGCACAGCGGTGTTGTTGAGCTTTGCAAAGAGTTTTTCGGCGATAACCTCACCTGTTCATTCGGCGTTGAGGTTGAAGAAGAACGCAAACCTGCTCCGCTGAACGTTTTCAAGGCATTCAAGCAGCTCACTGTCACCGCAGAAGATGCAATCTATGTCGGCGACAGTGAGGTTGACGTTCAAACGGCAGCAAACGCAGGGCTTGACTGCATCGGCGTCACATGGGGCTTTCGTGACAGAGAAGAACTGATTGAAGCAGGTGCAAAATTCATCATTGATAAGCCGGATGAAATTGAAGCGCTGGTTGTGTGATAAATCATAATAAAAATATGCGGGTGAAGCCTTACGTTTAGTAGGACTTCACCCGCAATCCGTTATAGAGGCATAATCATTGAACCTTTTCAAGCTCCAACAAAATGTGCACTCTGTTTTCATAATTTTGAATATTTTCCACAATCTGACCGATGAAAATGTGTGCCTGCTTGTCAGCGTCAATCATGCGATAAATAATATAGCCCGTGTCATTTCCGCTTTGGTCGAACACTTTCAGCGCAATTCTTGTTCCGAATGCGGAAACATCAATGTTGCTTGTTGATTCCGTGTCATGAACCATAATGTATGTCTTTCCCCCAATCACACGAAAAGCATTTTTCCAATATTTATAGACAGGTTTTTCAATTCTCTGACCGTCAGCCAAAAATTCAGGCGCTTCAAAAACGTCGTCGTTGATTGTAAACTGCTTTCCTTGCAGATAGGTTTCATCATACTCCCAATCGCTGAACGGCGCCACAAAACGATCATAACTCACATCAAAAATACCCTCGCACGCCGTGCCGTTAACGTGCCTGATGTTCAAAAGCCGGTTTGCGCTGTCAGTAAAAATGATAACCACGGCAACCGCAAAACAAAGAAAAATTCCAATCTTTTTAACAATTCGCATAATATACCCTCCAATCTGTTTCATAAAACAAGCATAGCATCAACGCCGAACTTTGTCAACGATTTGTTTGACTTTGCCGCCCTATTGTGATAATATTTTCAATAGTATAATGCACGGGAGGAATGGCTTATTTTAAAGCGAAACTATCAAAATGAGCTTAGCAAAATCATTGAGGAAAATCAGCAAAACGGCGTTGTTCCGTCATTGCTGCTTCATTCGTGCTGTGCTCCGTGCAGCAGCTATTGCCTTGAGTATCTCTCGCAATTTTTCAGCATCACAATTTTTTATTATAACCCCAACATCCATCCCGAAAGTGAATACCGCCACAGGGTTGAGGAGCAGAAAAGGCTCATCAGTCAACTGCCTGCAAAGCACAAAATCAGCTTCATTGAGGGCAGCTTTGACCCAAACGAGTTTTATTCGGCTGTTAAAGGGCTTGAAAATGAGCCTGAAGGCGGAAAACGCTGCTTTGCCTGCTATCGGTTAAGGCTTGCGAAAGCGGCTGAAATTGCAAAGGAAAACGGCTTTGATTATTTCACCACCACCCTTTCCATCAGTCCGCTGAAAAACGCCGAAAAAATCAATGAAATCGGCGAAGAAATTGCAGAAGAATCGGGTGTGAAGCATCTTCCCTCTGATTTCAAAAAGAAAAACGGCTACAAACGCTCAATTGAACTTTCACGAGAATACAACTTATACAGACAAAATTATTGCGGATGCGTGTTTTCAAAAAATGAGTAAGTAGGGGCAACCCCACGTGGTTGCCCTGAATGGTTTCATCGTTTGTTTCGGTCGACCCTACTGCATCAAAGAGGACTCCTCTGCGAAGCAGAAGCACCGACCGAGGACTCCCTCAGTCAAAATGCAAGCATTTTGCCAGCTCCCTCAAGGAGCAATGTCATTAACTTAAGGAAAGCATTTTAATTAGCAACAGCTAAATTACGAATAGAGAAACATTTTGTAGGGGCGCGCATTGCGCGTCCGTGCAATCCCACCAATTTTCATACTCTGAAATTGTAATGAAATATATCTATATAATCTATATAGATACAAAAATTATTAATCTGTCGGCGGACGCGCAATGCGCGCCCCTACATGATTATTCTTAATTAGCACCAAGTCCTTAAGTTAATGACATTGC
>JAMPAE010000045.1 GCA_023667385.1 Ruminococcus sp. | reverse complement strand
ATATTATGAAAAATACTGATGAAAACTTTGCAATGCTGAATTTTTTTCTGTCTGTGTTGATGCCGTCTTTAGCCATTACATAGGCTGCTGCGAAACACCAAACTGTAAAAATAACAGCAACAGCTGTATATAAATAATCAATCTCAGGGGATAAGAATATGTTTTCAAAGGTTCTGAATGAAACAGATGTTATTTTCCAAAATGTATAAAGCAGACTTCTGCTTATACTGATAAAACCTTCATAGGCATATAACGGAGTCCCAATCTTTCCGTTTAGCAAAAAGCTTATTAAAATTGTAACAGCGTGTGAAGCTCCGATTGCAGCCAGAACGTTTTTATGTCCATTTTTATATGCTGAAATTGCCATGGCAAGAATAATATATATGCCCACAAAACTGCCAAGCGCAGAAAAAAACGCTTCCTTGACATTAATAATCGGATTTCCTGCTTCTCCGAGTCCGTATATGATGGTCAAAAAGCCCAACGCATTTACAGCCAGCGTCACAACACCTGCCACAACAGCCATCCAAAGCGGCTCGTCATAGATTGCATCAAACCGGTTTTTGATGCTGTCACGGGTTTCTTTTGCGGCGCCGAACTCCTCGATTGCTTTGTGTGTGCTTGCTTGCTCGTCATAGCCGATTTCCATGAAAAAATCAATGCGGTCATAGATGTGACAGGCAAGCTCATCATGAATCAGCTCACGGTCTTTCTTCGGCACGCTTTGCGGTATCAAAGAATTTATATATGCTTCAACTTGTTTGCTCATGTTTAATCACCCTTTCGGTGGAATAGAATTAAAAATCAATGTATTGTCTTTCTATGGATAGGATAACACATAGAGCTTCGATTGTCAAGCAAAATTTTGAAAAGCATCATAATTATGGATTTTGCCGCATACATATTTCTTGTAAATTCAAAATGAACCGTGCTAAGGAGGATATATGAAATGAACTTTGAACTGAAAAAAGAAAAGACTGTCATTCCCAAATGCTGTTTTGAGGCTTCGGCAGAGCAAAGCTTAGACATTGAGCTGAACCTGCCCGATTATTGCTCAGACATCAAGCGCATACTCAAATGCTTTGTCATTCCGGGCATCAATTCCGTTCAGGTTGCAGGTGAAAGAGTCAGCGCTCAGGGTGAAATCATCATCAGGCTTGTTTATGTCAATGACAACGAGAAAATTGATTGCTATGAGCACAGCGCTGACCTTTCAAGATACATTGACGTCAAAAATATGCCTGATAATCCGAGCATTCAGGCTGACGCAAAGGTTGAATATGTTAACTGCCGTGCAGCAAGTCAGCGCCGTTTCATCGTTGGCGGAAATGTCAGTGTAAACTTCAGTGTTTTCACAGCAGAGGAAACAGAGGTGCTCTGCGAGGTTTGCGAGCCGTCAATCGAAACAAAAAAGGAAAAAATCAAAGCAATTGCAATGACTGCAATCGGCGAAAAAACCTTTGACCTTTCAGAAACAATTGCACTTTCCGATGAGAAGCAGCCAATCGGCAGAATCATCAGAAACGATGCATTTGCAAAAATTGAATCAGTTAAATCAGTTGCGGGAAAAATTCTCATTAAAGGTGAGATGACCTGCGTTGTGCTTTATTGTGCCGACACGGAAGAGATGAAAACCGAGTTGCTCACGCATACAATGCCAATCAGCCAAATTGTTGAAATTTCAAACATTGATGATGAGGGGTACTGCAACGTTAACCTAAACGTCAGAGCTGTTGCAATTTCCGCAAAGTCCGATTCATCGGGAGCAAATCGTTTGCTTGAATTTGCGGCTAAGGTTTCGGCATTTGTGGTTTCATCAAAGGAAAATGAAGTTGAATACATAACCGATTGCTATTGCACAAAATATGAAGCTAAAGCCGAATATGGCAACGCAGAATTTTTAAGGCACATTCAAACGCTTGATAAACGCCGCTCCATCACAAAAACGGTTGACCTTTCAGGGCAGACGGTCAAAGAGATCATCGACATCAGCAGCCAGAAAACATCCTGTGCAGTTAATCAGGATGGCGACAGGCTTGACGGCAAGGCGAATGCTGTTTTCAATATTTTGTTCATTGACAGTGATGATAAACTGCAATTTGCTCAGCGGAACGTCGATTTTGATTTTGATGCGGATCTGACAGGCAAGTGCTCAAAGCTCAGGTGTGAGCCGGTCATCGCACTTGAAAAAACGGATTACAGCAGACTTGGCGGCGATAAAATTGAGCTTAAATGTGATTTTTCAATTTCAGCAGAGGTATACTCAGCGGAAATGAAACGCATTTTGAAAAGCATTGAAATTGATGAGGAAAACTGCAAGCCCGAATCAGATGCGGCGCTGACGGTGTATTATTCGCAAAAAGGCGAAAACATTTGGGAAATCGCAAAAAGATATAACACAAAGGTTGCTTCAATTAAGGAAGAAAACAACATTTCAGGTGACATAACAGACAGTGAAATGATGCTGATGATACCCTGTGTATAAAGAATAAGTAACGATAAAAAAGCACCCCAAATGGGTGCTTTTGTTGAACTTATATGGTTGGATAAATAAATTTGATGAAGATGAAAATTGCAGCCGCAGCTTGAACAATCATGATTGCAGGCAAACCTATCATGAATTTTTTGTGCAGCGTTTTGTGCCTGATGATTTTCATTGTGATATATTCAAACAGTGCGCCGCCCAAAATTCCGATGATGATGAGCGATTTCTCCGAAATACGCCTGCGGTTTTTAATTGCTTTGCGCTTGTCTGTGATTGTGGCGATGGCAGCAATAAATGAAATCACAGCTAAATAAACCGCAATGCCGAGAAGCAGCTTATCCATTGTTTTTTGCCATGAGCGTGAGATCATCAGCAGTCATGAAACAGGTTGTGCCATGTTGCTTTTCCGTGATATAGTTCGAGTTAACAAGGAAAACGCTTGCGCACTGCGGACATATTGCGAAATAGGTTTGAGTTTCCTTTTTGAGAATCACTGCAACAGGTGAAGCGTCAAGGCTTTCAAAAAGTGCAAGTTCAACGCTCTTTGAGCAGGCAGGGCAGCCGATTTGATTTGAAACGCCAAGCTTTTTTGTGTAAACTTTATCAAGTGAAGCAATTGCCATAGTTTTTTCCGCCTTATTATGAGATACTTATATCCTATTATTTTTTCGGTTAAAAGTCAAGCTAAAATGTTTTTTAGCATGCGGATAAGTTTTTCAATAAAAGTTGTTTCCTGAATAACGAAAAAAGCAAAAAGGAGATTTTATGAAACGTGTGATCATATTGATAGCATTGATTGTGCTGTGCTTTTGCGGCTGCGATTCTGTTTTGAGCGATGAAAACGAAACACTTGGCTTGAGAGATTCAGTTGATTCACTGCTTGATGATGACAGCGGAATCATTCAGGCTGATGATGCATTTTTCATTGGTGCATGGCTGCCGTATATGAAACTGATGCCTGAATCGGAGTGCTCAGATGAAACGCAATATGGTGCATATATTGACGCTATGCTCGAAAATTTAACACAAGTCGGCGTGACAGATTTGTTTGTGCAGGTGCGCCCGTTTGCCGATGCAATCTATCCGTCAAAACTGTTCCCCTCGTGTGCATATGCTGCAAAAAAGCGTGGTGAAGCCTTGCCGTTTGATTTACTCAGTGTGATTATCAGTTGTGCAAAGGCACATTCGGTCAGGGTCCATGCGTGGATAAATCCATATAGGATTCAGCGTGAATTTGATGAGGAGAAGCTTTGCAAAACAGAAACGGCAAAAAAGTGGCTTGATGCAGGCTCGCCGAACGTCATTAAAGCAGCAGGCGGGCTTTATTTTGACCCGGCTTCCGCCGAAGTGCAAAGAATGGTGCTTGACGGTGTGCGTGAGCTTTTGGAAAATTACGACCTCGCAGGTATACACATTGATGATTACTTTTATCCAACAGCGGACGAGTCATTTGATAAAAAACGCTTTGTTGAATATAGAGAAAGCGGAGGAACGCTCAATCTTGCCGATTGGCGCAGGGAAAACGTCAGCAGCCTTGTTTCCGCAATCCACAGCACAGTGAAAGCAGCCTCACAGAAGAAGATTTTTTCGATAAGCCCCAGCGGCGATATTGACAAGGACAGGGACAAAATGTTTGCAGATGTTGAACTATGGTGCGGTCAAAGCGGCTATTGTGACATGATGATTCCGCAGATTTATTATGGATTTGAAAATGAAACCATGCCATTTGAGGAATGTGCAATGAGGTGGAAAAATGCAGCGTGCAGTGATGTGAAGCTTGTTGTGGGCTTGGCGATTTATAAAGCGGGAAAAGAAGATGCCTTTGCCGGCAGCGGAAAAGCTGAATGGCTGAAAAATGATGATGTAATCAAGCAGCAGGCGGAATTTTTGAAATCGAACCATTTTGATGGATTCAGCCTTTACAGTGCGGAATTTGTAAATTTTAATGAAACTGTGGCAAAAAAGGAGGCGCAAAACCTAAAACTGTGGTACAATAACACTGATTAATATTAATCACGCTTATTGGAAAGTGAAAACTTGCAAGGAAAGGGCAATGTTATGTTGCGTTTGGATAATAAAAAGAGGAACATTATAATAATCAGCGTGGCGGCAGTTTTTGTTGTTGCAGTTGCGGTGATTTTGGCTGTGTTTGCGCCGAAATCGCCAAGTGTGCTCACTCAGGGCGAGGCGGTTGCCGACATGAGAGAGGGCGAGCTGCAAAAAGCAAAAAAAATGAGCAACACAGTTGTTCTTGCCCAGGGCAGTGACATTACTCTGCCGAATGATGATTCGTCAAAGAAAATCAGGCAAAACGCTGAAAAAACAGCAAAAGCGCTGGGAAATTCAATTTTTGATTCGGTGATGTTGAAAACTGATTACCTCACTCAAAAAAGTAAGCAGGGTGAGCATGATTATCGCAGACCGGATGCAGAAAAAATCGAGCCGATAACATCTTTTTTGAGCTTGCTTTCAAAAAATAAGCTCAAATCATATTTGCAAATTGACATTTCACATTCTGCAGATTTCATTGCAAAAATCTGTGAAAACAAGGCAGTCAGCGGTGTTGTGCTTGTTGGTGCAGGGAAAATGACCGCTGATGAAATTAACAGTGCGGTAAAGGCGGTGAAAGCTGCTTTGCCAAAAGCGGAAATCAGTGTGCTTCTCAGCGCAGAAAAAGCCGAACTTGAAAAGCTGAAACACGTCAGCAACCTTATTTTGACAGTTCCCGCAAAGCAAGAAGCTTCAGATCTTTTTGCAAACCTTGAAAGCCTTGCAAAAAAAATCAGTGCAAAAATCACGCTCAATTTTCCAATCAGCAAATGCTCAGAGGACAGGCTCCATGCATCGTGGCTTCTTGAACAGATGATGAAGGCTGACGGTTTTGATTTCGTATCAGCAAGGCTCTTTGATTCCTATTCCGCCGTGAAAAATGATTTTGACAGTTGCTTTACTGCCGCCGAAACCTACATCAACAGCGGTGTGAATCCATCGGCAGTTTTTGCAAACTTAATCATTGAGGATTATAACGGAGAGCTTGTTCAAACAGATAAATATAAGCTGAATGTCAATATCAGAGGGTCATATCTTTATCCCGTGACGCTCGGCAAGCAAAAAATCATGCTCAGTGAAAGCGGCAAAGCTGAAGTTGAGCTTGCACTGAAAACAGGAGAAAACACGTTTAACTTCA
Organism: Ruminococcus sp.; assembly: GCA_023667385.1. GTDB lineage: Bacteria > Bacillota > Clostridia > Oscillospirales > Acutalibacteraceae > UBA6857. The sequence continues at coordinate 4,341 of JAMPAE010000045.1, read as the reverse complement.
AGCAAAACGGAAACGAGGCCGAATACAGAGCAAACGTCACTTTCAGCGGAAACCTGATCAGTTCCGTTGAGCCAAACGAAGCACTTTATGCCCATGAAAAGCAAGCCGTCAGTCTCAAAATTGCGGCGGTGCAGGGTGCAGATGTAACAGTCAGGCTCGGCACTGAAAAATTCACGGCAAAGCAGGGTAAATACATCGGCAACGGCTATTGCAGCTATACAGCGAAAATCAAAATGCCGTCAAGCAAAATTGAAATTGAATCGCTCGGTAACGTATCTATAAGTGCTGTTTTCGGCGAAAGAACAGAAGCTTTTGACACGCTGAAAATTGTTTATTCTCCAAAGCAAAGCAGTAACGTTACGAATACCCAACCGGAGGAAACCTCAGCAGGGCAGGTTACCTTGCCTGCAAACAATTTTAATGGTTACACAACCGAGCCGAGCAAAGTTGCTTCGCCAACCGCAAATGCCTCTGCACCTGCCAACATTTCATCTTTCACAACGGTTGCGGCAGTCACTGACATGATCTACCCAAGCGTGAGCGCATACACAGGCAACCAAATGTGCGTTGTAACCACGCCGTATGCCGACACATGGCCGCTCGGTAACGATGATAAATATGTTCCGTATTATACCACACTTACACAGGGCACAATGGACTACGTTGTCGGCGAATCCGAAGTTTATGACAGTGAGGAGCAGGAAACAAGAACTTTTTACACTCTGGCAAGCGGCAGGAGAATACAGAAAAAGAGTGTTTCACTTGTTGAGCCAAATCAGCTTGAAGATAACGAACTGAGTGTACTTTCAAGCCAAAATGTGAACGGTGCGCTGAAAATCACCCTTTCAACCAAATGGAAAGTGCCATATTCCTTCAACTTCTCTCCGCAGGAATATTACTCCGCAAAGGGCAGGCTCTATAATGTACGCAGCTTCACGGCTTCATATATCCAGTTCACATTCTATAACACGGTTGCCGCAAACGGACAGGTTGATGTAAGCGGCAGTGATGTTGCGGCTTCGGCTTCATGGAGCGTTGACAATTCACAGAAAACTGCCGTTCTGACCTTGCCGCTGAGGACACAGGGCGGATATTATGGCTATGTGCTCGAATATGACGTTAACGGAAACATCGTGCTAACAATCAAGAACAAGCCTAAAAGCATTTCAGGAAGTGTGGTTGTGCTTGACCCCGGTCACGGCGGAAAAGATCCCGGAGCACTTGGCTATTCAAATTGGCTTGAGGAGGCGGACGTCAACTTTTCTGCTGCGGTTATGGTGAAAAACGAGCTTGAGCGTCGTGGCGCAACGGTGTACATGACAAGATACGATGACAGTTATGTTTCGCTTGAGGAGCGCAAAGCTTTTGCACGCACGGTGAAGCCTGATGTGTTTGTGAGCGTTCACAGCAACGCTTCCGAGGACACCTCAGCCTATGGCACTGCGGTTTATTATTATCGCCCGATGTCGCAGCCGCTTTCCAATGCGATATACACGCAGTTGGTTTCTGCCTTCAAAAATTATCTTTATCCGAATGATGCATCAAGGCAGGCAGGTGTTGAGCTTGGCTCAAACTATAACCCGTTCAGTGTTGCAAGGCTTGAAGAATGTCCGTCCGTGCTCATTGAAATGGGCTTTGTGACAAACGAGCTTGAATGCCGCAAGCTTGCAGACGATGCCTGCCGCCAGCAAATTGCAAACGCCATTGCAAACGGAATCGAAGCGTATCTCAACGGCTGATTTTTTTGGCGGTATTGCGGACGGGAATGTGCTTGCAATAAGGTTGATTCCGCAGAGATAGATGCTTTTTAACTTTCCGCTGAAAGAATAACACCACCCCAAACGAGGTGGTGTATTTTATGAGAGGATCAGGAGAAATCAGGGAATTGATAGATGGTGCTGAAGATTTCTTTGAAGAAATAATCCTCAATATTCGGATCTTCAACTTCGCTTTCGTCTTTTGAATCAATTTGAATCAGCTTGTCATTTTCAAACGTTAAGTCAAAGCCATAATAAGTTGAACTTTCATAATCATCGTAATCGGATGTTTCATCAATGCTTTCGGAAATATAGACATAATTTGATTTGAAGCTGCCGGATGAATAAAATTCAGTGATTGATGAAAGAGTTGCGAGTGAATCGCTTATTCCTTTCAACGCATCAATTGAATCAACGTCAGGCTTTAACGAATCAACATATTTTTTAGCAGCATCTATATCATGATTTTTCTGCAAAAATTCCGGATAGTATATTTCATTTTCAATTTTAATGTGCTTAAACTCAATCGGCTTATCCGCAGTGTCTGAAATCATGATGTAGTTATCACAGCCATATAAGTTAATTGGGTGACTTTTTGCAATATAGATTTTGACAGGATGATTTTTTTCAAAATCATAAAGTGAATCATTCAGAAAAGGAGTGTCGGTGAAACCTTTCACGTCCGGGTACAATTCTTCATAAGGTACAAGACCGCACGAGCGAAAAATTTCATCTGCCATGTTTCCTGTGGTTTGATTATTAATTCTGTCAAAAGCGGTTTTTGTTTTCTTGCTTTCCGACAAGCTGATTATTTCATCGCTTATCATGCCATATACCGGACTTAGACTGAGTTCTTCTGCTTGAGCAACGGAAACAAGATTAAAAGCACCCGTGAAAGCAACAACCAATGACATAGTTGCAACCGCACGCTGAAATGCTTTTTCGTTGATTTTATGGCTTTTCTTTTTACCTGCATTTTTAATCTTGAAAAACAAGTATACGCAAGCGATGACAGATGCAATGAGCATTGTAAATGACAGCGCAGAAGAAACTGAAAGAGTCACATCAACGTTATAAAGCTTTTCGCTCAGAGCTTGTATTGCCGTTTGGTCCATTTTAAAAATATGCGTAGCTGCGATGCGTACAAAGTCAGATACATTATCAACCAATGCTGATGTAAAGATAAAAAACAGTCCGTTGAATCTCAGAAGCAGACACATCAAAAGAGAAGCTCCGATTGCGAGCAAGGTGTACTTCTTTCTGAGTTTATATGCTGCAAAAATTGCAGTCATAATCCCGACTACGTAAAGTATTCCGAGTAAAGCACGATCAATTGTGCCGTAGGATGTTGCATAGATAAAATATCCGCTTCCACGTAAAAGCAGATGGAGCAGCATTAGCACAGCCCCAAAAATAACCGCATGGAGTTTCTTTTCGCCGTAAAGCTCGTTGAATTTTTCGCAAAGAATTGAGCTGCTGCCCATTTCTTCAACCGCTTTTTTGAAGCTGTCTGCTTCTGTGTAGCCGATTTCCATGTAATGCTCAGCCTTGTCACAGATGTGACATTCCAGCTCATCAGTGAGTTTTTTATGCTTCTTTTCCGAAACCGCAGACGGAACAGCCTGATCAAGATAGTGGGAAACAATTTCAGGTAGCTGCACGGGAAGTACCTCCGACGACCTTGTCGACCGCACCTGAATAAGTTTTCCAATCCTGTTTGCTTTGTTCAAGAAGCTTGAGCCCCTTGTCAGTTATATGATAATATTTTCTTTTGCGCTGAAGATGAGTGTCCTCCCAATAAGCATTGAGATAGCCATCTTTTTCAAATGCGTGCAAAATTGGATAAAGTGTGCCTTCCTTGAAAGCAAAAACGTGTTCAGACCTTGCCTCAATTTCTTTGATGATCTGATAGCCGTACTTGTCACCCTCCGAAATGATTGCGAGAACCAGCAGCGAGCTGCTGCCTTTTGAAAGTTCTTTTTTGATGTTCATGATTAAAACTCCTTATAAAAATTATTAGAAAGACTATACATTGATTTTCTATGGGTAGTTTATCATGTTATCAGATATTTGTCAATGGATTTTGAAAATTTTTTATAAAAGTACACCGAAAGAAACATACAGTAAAAATACCCCGCAATCCATTGACTGCGGGGATGACATTAAATTTGCGGAATTGGTTCTGTAAGCTTCATGAAGTCGATTTTTTCCATTTTTGTTCTTGGCAGTAAATCATAAACTTCATATTTTCTTGGGCAGGCATAGCCTTCGATTTTGCTTTCACAATAAGCCTTGAGGTCTGCAATGGCGGCATCACGGTCGGCATTTTCATCTTTCAGTGAAACGCAAAGTTTGCAAAGCGGCTTACCGTTTTCATCATAGCCCTGAACGGCGCAAACCTCGTTGATATAATCAAGCTTTGAAACATATTCTTCGATTGTTGCAGGGTAAATATTGTAGCCTGCGATGATGATGATTCTCTTTTTCCTGCCGGAGAAGAAGATGAAGCCATCATCATCTTTATATCCCATGTCGCCGGTTCTGACCCAATTCTTGCCGTTTTCATCGGTATAGATGCCTGTGT
>JAMPAE010000044.1 GCA_023667385.1 Ruminococcus sp. | reverse complement strand
GTTGAGGAAAGCAACGGACACAAAGTTGTAATTACTGACAAGGATGGCAGCAGGGACTTTAACGTCAGAAACGGTGCAGACGGTGAGAGGGGTGAAAACGGCAAAGACGGCATATCGCCCGCAATCTCAATCGGCACAGTGAGTACGCTTGAAAGCGGTGCAAGTGCAACGGCAACGCTCAGCGGTACTGCTCAAGCACCCGTGTTAAACCTTGGGATTCCTAAAGGTGCAGACGGAGCTTCTGCTGATTCAGCTCCGCAATACATACACGATGCGGTCGAAACCATGATGGAAACACTGATTGAGCTTCAGCGCAAAAGCTGCATGACCTTCCTTGCAATGACGGATTTTCATGAGCTAACAGGCAACACTCAAAATGAAATCAGCACCTTACACGCCGGCTTGGCTGCAAAGGAGCTTGCAAATTCAATCAGGTTGGATTTTGCCGCAATCCTCGGCGACCTGACGGGCGACTTTTCAGAAAATGAGATTGCAAGAATCAATCGCCACATCAGTGACGCCTGCGCAGGTATTCCGAATTTCCGTACTCCCGGCGAGCATGATTATCTGACGAAAAACCGTGGTACGAGTGGAAAATACCTCAATGAAAATCAAATTTACAGCTTGTTCGGTAAATTCAATGACGGCGTTTTTGATGATGAAAACAAAGTCAGCGGATATTGCTACAGTGATTTTGATGAGCACAAAATTCGTGTTATCTGCCTAAACACTGCCGAAATCAAAGGCTTGACGATTAATTCAAACGATTACATTGAGCGTATCAGCGCACGCCAGCTTCAATGGTTTGCAGGAGCGCTTGATCTTTCTGCAAAAGCGAACGCTGAGCAGTGGGGAATTGTGATTTTATCGCACCATCCGCTTGATTACAACAAAATCATGCCTGCGGCAAAGGTGCTTAATGCCTATTTAAACGGCAGTTCACTTTCACTCAGTCATGAGGGTGGGCAGGTGAGCTATGATTTCAGCGGCAAAAACAGTGCAGAGGTCATTTGCCAGTTCCACGGGCACCTGCACAACTTCAAATCAGGCTACATTCGCTCAGACACAGACGGAACGCTGACAACTGTTCAGCGCATTTGCATTCCGAACGTCAGCTTCTCGCAGAACAATCCGAATTTCACAGACAAAGTATTCGGCGAAATGCAGTTTTTCAACAAGGTTGCGAACACGGCAAGAGACACCGCCTTCAACATTGTTTCAATCGACCGCACCGCAAGGCAAATCCATTGCACCTGCTATGGTTCCGGCAAGAACCGTGTCGTGGAGTACTGAGAAAATAAAATAATGCAAAAATCACGGCTGTTAATTGCAACCGTGATTTTTTGTTTTATGTTCTGTCGCCGATAGAGCGAAAAAATTCTTTCACTTTATTGATAACGTTTTTAAACCAATTGATAAGGTTGTTGATGAACTCAAAGGGGGATTTTGCAGGTTTGGTCGGTTCTTCCGGAGCGGACTCACTCTCGTCAACAATAACGTATAAGCTGAAATGGTCTGTTTCAAAAACGATATGACTTCCCTCTCGGTATGCGTTCATGTCGGTATATGTGCCGTCATCATTAATGCGATAAACCTTATAGGAATTATGCTTCCAGTCATTCGGAAGTTTAACCTTAACAGTTCCGTTTGGTTGAACATGAACACCGTCTTTATTTTTGAGGCTAATATTGAAAGCTTTAACGATTTCGCCTTTGTCACCAACAGCGTTTTGAATGATAACATAATTATTACTGTTTTCTTCAACCTGTTCAACATCAAACTTTTTATCGGGCTCGGTGGGTGTAACAATTTCAACACCGCCGTTTTCCGTTGCTTCAAGTACTTCGGTTTCAGTCTTATTGCAAATGCTGCAAGTGTGCTCACGGACGAGGTTATCCCAATCGTAAGTCCAGTCACCGAAGAAGTGAACGGTTTCATAGCTTACTTTGTTTTCAATTGCATATGTTTCAGCCGTTGAGCCGGGGTGACAGTAGATTGTGCAGGTATCTTTGGTGGCTTGGTCAGGGTTAACCGTGGTTATAGATTCTTCAAATTCCAGAGGATCGCCACAAATAATTTTGCCATTAGAAATTTCGGCAATCATATATTTTTTATAAAGATCAATAACATTATCCATAGAGTAATCATTTGCGGGTTTAATGTATATGTATCCAATGCTTTCAGCATTAAATTCCGTGTCGTTACTATAAATAGTGAAATTCTTTAATGAAAGGCACTCATTAAATGCACTGTCTCCAATATATTTTACACTACTGGGTATTTCAATATTCTTTAAAGATATACATCCATTAAAAGTGAAATCGTTAATTAATGCAATATTATTAGAAAGATTTATTGATTCCAGTGAGATACACGAATCGAAAGCTTGACTGCCAATATATGTGATTGAATTTGGCATATTAATCTTTTTGATATTTATACACCCAGCAAAAGCATAAGGATTAATTTTTTCTACGGTGTTAGGAATGGTATATGTTGATATTGTAATTCCAGAAGGACAGTTCAACAGAGTTTTCATATCTTTTGTGTATAATACGCCGTAGCTATCAGTACAAAAATAGGGATTATTTTTATCAACGGTAAATGATTTGAAATAGTATGATAGAATTATATTATCTAATGTGGATGTAGTAGCTGGAATATTAAGTGAAGTTATTTCTGTTTTGAAAAAAGCATTTCGTTCAATTGTTATTAAATTTTTGGGGAGAGTTACATTATCTAAATTTATACAAGTAGAAAATGCTGAATTGCCAATGATTTTTAAAGTGGTCGGAAGTTGTATTGTGTTAAGATTTTTGCATAAGATAAATGCATGATCGTGTATAAATTCAGTTCCTTCGCCAATTAACACACTCTCCAAAGAGTAACACGAAGCAAATGAAGATTTGCCTATTTCAATGACACTTCCTGCAATTTCAACACTTTTTAATGTTCTAAAATCACTAAATGAGTTTTCGCCGATGTACGTTATACCGTCTTTGATGATGACACGGTTAGTATCAACCTCTTGATTATTATAATCGATATTCTTATATTCGCAGTAGTTTTGATCAAATCTAAAAAAATCCCTCATAGCACCGTTGCCGCTGAACACAAGCGTTCCGCTGTCATATCTTGTCCATGTAACAGATTCAGGGTTAGGGTCAGCGCCGCAGGTTCCGCTTGCAATGACATTGCCGTAGTCATCAGAGGCAAAGGCAGAAGTTGGCATTATGCAGAAAAGCATAATAGCTGCCAAAAGTACGCTCAAAAATTTTTTCATTTCGTTTTCCTCCAAATTTTATTTATTAATGTGTTAATAAGTATATCAGTAAATATCGTAAAATGCAAGATAAAAATAGCTGCATAAATGACAAAAATCCCGAACGCTTTCACATTCGGGATTCTTTGGAGCTGCTAACCGGATTTGAACCGGTGACCTCATCCTTACCAAGGATGCGCGCTACCGACTGCGCCATAGCAGCAACTGATTTTGTCAGCTTTGATATTATACACGAATGCGAGTTGATTGTCAACTGTTTTACAAATTTTCTTTTGAAAAAACCGAGGCGAGCTTATTGCCTGCCTCGGTTGCGTGTTATTTGCTGATTGTTGCCGTTCTGAGTGCCCGTCCGCTTGTGATGCTGTGCTCAATAACGGTTTCGGGTGAGATTGTGTACAGCATATCGCCGATGTAGCTGCCCCTGAAAAATGGGGTTCCGTAATCATTTTCAGTTGGATGGGTAAAGTTTTGCTTTTCGGTGAATTTGCCGTTTTCAATTTGCAGGAATTTGAACTGATTGCTGCTCGATTTCCATTCGCCTTTGCTGTCATAGACGTCATAGTAAATCGGGATTCCGACAAGATCCCTTTCGGGGTAGTACAGGAATGCTTTTGCGTCATAGTTTACGTCAGTGCCTGCGTTTTTAATGATGTGCGAGTCAAGCTCTTTCGGGTTGGTTTTGTCGCTGATGTCGAACAGTGAAACCTTAACCGAGTTCATGTCGGCGCTGTTTTCATCGCCTGAGTAGCCGACTCCGACAAGCAGATTGTTACCAACCGGGTGGAGATACTCAGAAAAGCCGGGGAGCTTGACCTCACCAAGAATTTTCGGGCTCGCAGGGTTGCTCAGGTCAATTGCAAACAGCGGATCAGTGTTCCTGAATGTTACAATGTAGGCGGTGTCGCCGATGAAGCGTGAGCTTTTGATTCGCTCATCTTTTGCAATATCCTCAAGCTTGCCGATAACATTGAGGTTGGCGTCTAAAACATAAAGGCAGCTCACTTCTGATTTATCAGTAAACGCAGTTGTTGCAATGCGCAGGTATCCGTTGTATTCGTCAATGGAATATTGATTATTGATTGTTCCGTTGACAGTGCCGTTTGCAACATATGTGATGTCGGTTCCGTTTAGTGAAAGCGCATAGATTTCAGTTGAATCGAAAAATCCCGATTTAGCTCTTTCGTCATATTCACTTGATGTCAGATAGAGCTTGTTTTCAGTGCAGTATACTTCATCTCCGTCACCGAGAACGGCGAGTTTTCCGATTGGCTCGTTTTCCTTTGCGGTATCAAAAGCACTGACAATAACATATTGTCCCATGTCTTTTTTGGAAGCGTCACGATAGATTTCGTTGTGAGTGAGCTTTGAGCCGTTGATTTTCGGCACAGAGTTTTCCTCAAGTGATTTTCTGTCATAAACATCGGCTGCGTATCTTGTGACCACATAAAGCACGCTGCCGATCATACGTGTGCTGACGATGCTGCCGCTTTGACTGTTGCGTTTGATTTCGGTGATGTTGCTTTTATCGCTGATGTCAAGCATGATGCTGACCGAATCAGAGGCAATCGGCCATGCATAACAGCAGGAGGTGGTGTAAATGACGCCGTCTTTGACGTTTACAGTGTCGCTCATTTTATCCATTTCATAGCCGATGAGCACAAGCTTGTTTGCAATGAGATACATATCATCAAGGAGGAGCGTTTTTTTGCTGTCCTTTGCCGAAAAGGCTTTTGTGTAAACGGTTTTCATGGTTTGTGTGTCAACAATTGAAAGCGTGACGTTGTCGGCAATAATGTAGAGGTATCTGCCGTCATTTTTGACAATATCTGCCTCGTCAACGCCGTTTACCTGTGTGTTTGTTTGGCTGAAGTTCATGGATTCTGATTTGGCTGCATCTGCTGCCGTGTCCGGTGCCATCGGTGCGGCTGCTGCCGCCATGGTTGTTCCTGTATTATAGTTTTTAACTTGTTCTGTTCCTCTTTTAACATCATCCTTGTGCAGCTTTTCAAGGTATTTCTGCAATTCTGCTTCTGAGGAAAATGCCGAAAGCGGATGCTTTTCAGCGTTCACGTCAAGTGGAGCATAGGTCGGTTCGTTTGTGCTTGCGGAAACAAGTGAGTTTGCGGAAGATACTGCGTTTGCATGGGAAGCATTGGCGTTGTTTGCTTCGGCTGCTGCAACAACGTCAGTGTAGGTTTCGGCACTGATTTGTTTCATGCGGTCATTATAGGTTCTGACGCAGAATGTGCTGACCGCAACAATTGCGAAAGCAGCCGCAGCAGAAACAATTTTCGGAAAGAGCTTGATCTTATGTTTTTCAGCTTCTTTGTTTTCTTTCAGCATCTTCACCATGTTTTCTTTTGAAAGACTTTCGGGAAGTGGTATGTCACTGTTAAATATGTTATCCAAATCATTAAATTCATTGTTGTTCATGGTTGCACCGTCCTTATCATATAAAGTTAAGTGAGTGATTTTCGAAGCTTTGCCGCCGCTCTGGAAAGTTTTGAGCGCACGGTTGATGCTTTCAGCCCTGTCATTTCGGCAATTTCATCGCTTTGATATTTGCAGGCAAAAGCAAAAATCACGATTTCACGTTCCTCAGTTGAAAGTGAACTGAGAGCAGCTCGAAGCTCAGTATGTAAAGCGTAATCTGTTTGAGCCGCTGTGATGCTTTCGGCTGCCGAAAGCTCGGTTTGCATTGCGTGAATACTTTTTTCCTTTTGCTTTTGTTTGCAGCAATTGAAAAGAATTTTGAAAAGCCAGGGTTTGAATGAGGTTGATTTTTTTAATTTTCCGATGTTTTGAAAGGCTGAAAGAACAGCATCGCTCACAGCATCCTCGGCAAGCTGAGCCGAAGAAGTGTAGTAATATGCGAAACGATACATATCTGATGCAAAAATCGAATATAATTCGCCGAATGCATCAGCGTCGCCGTCTTTTGCCATGTTAACGAAAACGTCGATATTTTTTGAGCTCATTTTATCACATCCGTTCGATAGATAAGAGTCGGTTTGAACTGTTTTTGTTGCACTGCGTTTTTTAATTTTTAGTTTTAATTTATGATACACATTTTGAGTTTCCTTAAAAAATTACTGAATTTAGTTTTTATAAATTGAAAATTGCATCACAAACTAAAATTAAACGATGATACACTTGAATTTTCAGTGAAAGCAGGTGAAGCAATGGATAAAAACGAAAAATTCTTCAAAAAGGGCAAAAACCGCCCGAAGGTTGAAAACGCAATTTCCGCTTGGCGTGATGAAGCCGAACAGCCAACAGATGTCCTCGGTTGGTACACAGGCATCCCCTCACAGAAAAATGACCTCATCCCGGAACAAGACTCTGATGATTTGTGATGGTGAGTGAAAAGCTGACAGCAGATTGTTACGATTGCTGTCAGCTTTTGATTATTTAGTTGCCTGATTGATTGCGTTGATGTATAAGTCGAGCTGATTTTCTTCAAGTTCACCAATGAACTGTGCAAACGGTTCAATGTTTCCGTCCAGTGCATAAGCTTCGAGTTTTTCAAAATACGCAAGGCGGTCTTCTTTAGCGATGGATATTGCAAAAAAGCCGTGCTTCATGAGTTGATAGTTCATAATCAGGCGTGCGGTTCTGCCGTTACCGTCAACGAATGGGTGAATTTTAACAAATTCTGCGTGTGTCCATGCCGCAAGGTGAATTGCATCAGGGCTGTTGCCGCTTAAATCGAAATAAAACGCCTTGATTTGGCGGTACATTTCGTTGGGAGTTGGCGGAGTATGGCGGGCACCTGAAATATATACATCCACATTGCGATAAATACCGCCGACCATGATATTATCCATGAGCATTGAGTGAATGTCCTTGACAATGTTTTCATCAAGCGTTTTTTGCTCAGCAATGCACTGCTTAACATAGCCGAACGCTTTTTTGTGGTTAACAACTTCATAAATTTCTCTCAGCTTTTTTCCGCCCACTGAAAGCTTATCCTCAAGAAGCAGTTTGGTTTCCATGAGTGTCAACGTGTTTCCTTCAATGGCGGTTGAGTTGTGCGTATATTCAACTTCAAATGCGCTTGCATAATTTTCATATATTTCTTTTGCAAGTAGATGAAAATTGCTTTTTATGAAATCACGTTTGATTTCCAACTGCTTATAATCCATAAGTATACCCTTTTCAATGTTAATATGATTCTATTATATATCGGTTTGCCTGAAATGTAAACACTCAGCTTCCCAGCACATCAACAAGCGAAGTGTCGGCGATGAATGTGTTTACATTATAAATGAAAAGCAGGTGGGTGAATTTGTATTCTTTCATGATGGCTGAAACGCTGTCGCTGATGTATCTTGGGTCGATGACAACAATTTTTGAAAAGTACGGCGTCAGCATCGGCAGCATACAGTTTGCATAGGAATCCTTGAACACGAGCAATGTGTTTGCCGTGACAGCACTGGTGCTGATGATAACCTTATCGTAGTTGCCGCCGAGGAATATTTCATATTGATTTTTTTGGCCGAGCTTATCTTTTTCAAACAGCGTTGATGTTTTTTTACCACTGCTTTCAAATGATACAACATAGGTATCATTTGATTTTTCGGGAATGCAGATGTCAATTTTATCTGTGATATTGCGCACACCGGATGATGAAGCGAGTGTGCCTTGAAATGAATTTGAAACGGCGCTAAAGCTGAATTTAGTTTTGCTGATGTCAATTTTCCATGCTTTCATCAGCGCTTTGAAAGCAGTGTATGCCGCTTCAGTTGTCCAGTGATGATCGGTGCGATAAAACAAATCATCTTTGTTTTTTGCCTTGTCAAACAGCGATGCACAGTCTATCCATGAGAAATTGCTGCTTTTGAGCTGAGTCTGAATCTTTTTAAGTTGCTCTTTCTGGCTTTCCTGTGAAACTCCAGTCGGCAGGTACTCCGAAAGCACACAGCTTGAATTCGGTGAGAGGATGAAACCTTTTTTCAGCGTGGGGCAGGTTTTGGCAAACTTGTTGATTGCGTTCGTGATGCCTTTCACGTGCTTGACATCATAGGCAGTCTGCTTTTCAAAAAGAAAGTTGTTGCTGCCGATGTAAACGCCGTTTTCCTCTTTTTTGCCGATAATGCGGTCAAGCGTTGTTTTGGCTGAAACAACATAATCTCGTGCAGGAAACTGATCGCTTAAATAGGTCTCGAACTTTTTCATGAAGGTTCCGTCTGCAATTGAGGCAAGGCTCAGTGCAGGCTTTTGCTGAAGCATTCGGTTTTCCGATTCGGATTTTTCTTTGTCCGGAATGATGAGTGTCACAATCGGTATCACCGCAATAAGCAGGCAAAAAATGAAGCTGATGAGGATGCAGATGATTCCGGTTTTGCGGTGCTCTGTTTGGGAAACACCGTGTTGTTCGGTGTTGTTTTGGTTGCTCTCCACGGTGTAACCTCCTTAAAATCTGAAATATAAGAACGGGTTGAAAGTGTCGCTGACAAGGAAAATAACTGATGCAGCAAAAATCAGCAAATAGCCAACAGCCTTAAACGAAAGTCTTGCCGATGGCTTTTGAATTTTCGGCACGGATTTTGCAAAACCGAACGAGCAAAGGCTCATCACAACCAGTGGGAACAGCGCCGTTGAAAGGTAATATTTTGCCTGAGAATCGAAAAATGCATTATGATTGAGCGCAAGCATTGACATGAGATAATGCCATGCTTCACTGAGGTTTTCACTTGAGAAGAATACCCAGCCGACCATGACAACAATCATGGTCAAAACGTGCCTGAGCCGGTTTGGGATTTTTTCAATGAAATCTTTCAGCACGAATTTTTCAATGATGAGCAAAATTCCGTAATATGCACCCCAAACAACAAAATTCCAGCTTGCGCCGTGCCAAAGTCCGGTTAAAGTCCAAACAACCGCCGTGTTGAAAATTGTGCGTGCAGTGCCCTTGCGGTTTCCGCCAAGCGGAATATAAACATAATCCCTGAACCAATGGCTGAGCGAAATGTGCCAGCGTGACCAGAAGTCTTTGATGCTTTTGGCAGTGTAGGGAAAGTTGAAATTTTGAATGAAATTGAAGCCGAACATCTTGCCCAGACCAATCGCCATGTCGCTGTAGCCGCTGAAATCAAAGTAAATCTGCATGGTGTAGCATATGATTCCGAACCACGCCGTGACAACGCTGAGCGATGAAACGTCATCGGCAATGATGTTAGTATATGCCGCACCGATGAGGTTGGCAAAAAGCACTTTTTTGCCAAGACCTCTGATGAAAACCAAGATGCCGACGGCGAACTTTCTGATGTTGATGTTCCTGTTTTCAAGCTGAGCTTCAATGTCAGAATACTGAACAATCGGACCTGCAATGAGCTGCGGGAACATGGTGATGTAAAGTGCAAACGGCAAGAGTTTGCTTTGCGGCTGAACGTCACCACGATAGACATCAATGACATAAGACAGCGCCTGAAATGTATAAAACGAAATACCGACAGGCAGTGCAAGATCCGTGTGAGTGATATTGACAGAAAAAATGCTGTTGATGGTTTCCACGGCAAAGCCGTAATATTTGAAAAATCCAAGCACAAGCAGGTTGAAAACAACAGCAAAAACAAGAATCGCCTTTTTCTTTTTCGGCTTCCATTCATTGTTTTCAAGGTCAAGCCCGATGTTAAAGTTGAAAAAGATGCTGATGAGCATCAGAACGATATAGACCGGCTCGCCCCATGCATAAAAAATGAGGCTTGCAAGGCATAAAATCAGGTTCTTTTTATGTAATTCCCTGCTGTGGCTTTCAAAAAC
>JAMPAE010000043.1 GCA_023667385.1 Ruminococcus sp. | reverse complement strand
TTCACCGTCACACTTGCTTGCTACGCCTGCCTTGCAGCCGCAAGAACCGTCGCAAGTCTTGTCAATCTTTTTGCCTGCAACTACATTTCCGCAGTTGTTGCAGATTATGTCGCCTGTGTAACCGTCTTTATCGCAAGTTGCATCTTTTGCGTTTTCAACTCTTGTGCTTGCGTGTGTGCATTCGTCGTTGCATACGCAGTTTTTAGCACATTCGCCTTTGCAGTTGTTAACTGCTGCTGTGCAGCCGCAGTTACCATCGCATGACTTCGGAATTAATGTGCCGTTTTTGATTACTTTTTCGCAATCATTGCAATATGTATCGCCTGTGTAACCATCTTTGTCACATGAAGCTTTTTCAGCTTTAATTGTTGTTGTGTTTGCGTGGTCGCAAGCTTTCTTGCAAGCGCAGTTTGCTGCACATTCGCCTGCGCACTTCTTGTCTACGCCTGCCTTGCAGCCGCAAGTGCCGTTGCATGACTTCGGAATTAATGTGCCGGGGATTGTTGTGTTGCAATCCGGGCAGAACTTGTCAGCAGATTTGCCGTCATTGTCGCAAGTTGCGTTTGAAGCCGAACCTGCAACTTCTGTTGCGTTAACGTGGTTGCATTCGCCCTTGCCGCATTCATCACAAACGCCGTTGCCGTTTGCATCGTTGTGAACGTGGTTATAAATCAAAGTGATTTTGTTCTGAGCTGCATCTTTAACAAGAGTGATTGATGCAGGGTTTGAATCAGTGAATGAGAAAGTTGCTGTTTTTGCGCCGCCTTCATATGATGCGGTGTTCCAGCTTGAGTTTGTTGCTGCAAGAACTGCGCCAACAACTTCATCGCCAACCTTACCGGTATTAGCGTCACTGGTGTATGTTGCAACCTTTACATCGTCAATATAATATTCACGAACTACTGTGTAAGTTGTGTCTTCAACAACAGGTGCATCTTTCTGCCATGTTGCAGTGTAAATGATTTCGTTGTTTGCATTTGCATCAGCTGCGCTTACAACAGGGTTAAGAGTCGGATACCAGCCCATGAATGTGTAACCGGGTCTTGTGGGTGTGCCAACAAAATCAGGGGTCTTGTCACCAACCTTGAGACCTTCTGTGCCCTGATCCGGGAATACTGTTTCACCAACAACGCCGTCTTTGTAAATTACGGTGTAGGTTTCTTCGGTAACAGGAGGCTGAGGGTTAACTTTAGGTTCAACAGTTACTGTGAATTTATATACTCTGCTGTCACTTACAGTCTTAGTAGGAATCACATGGTTTCTATCGCAGTATCTGCAAGAATGTGTATAGCCGTCAACATAAATAACGAAGCTGAGTTCGATTTCAACTTCTACAGTTGTTGTTTCCTTAACATCAAGTGTGTCGAAGCTAAGTTCATAGCAAGGACTGCCATACAATGCATCATTGGTATTCCATGTTCCCCAATGAGCATCAAAATTACCGAGAACATCTTCAACTTCCACACCGTTTAATTTAACGCTGACAGTCTCTCCGTCATCGTAATCATCCGGAATATATGAAGCTAAGAGGTAGTTTTTATTGCTTGTGCAAGCATATGTAATTCTTGGAAGAGCCTGCCAAGTACCTTTTTGACCGGCTGTGTAGGTGTATGATTCTGTTGCTGCTGATGACGGGAATACAAAGCAAGTTGCAAGCATCAAAACAGCAAGAACGACTGATAAAATTTTCTTTGACGTTTTCATAAAAAACACTCCTTCATTAAAAATTTGTCGGTATTTTATACATACCGTAAATTAGTTGTGCAATACGCACAATTTCATCCAAAGTTTTAAATTAGTTCTCCTTTCCTCGAAGATTTTTGGATATAAAACACATAAGCATCATTTGTTCGACAATAACTATGCTTATGTCATTTTACGTTTTTATATTATACACTTTATTCACAATGTGTCAATAATCAAATTTTGGAAAAACGCTCATAATTATGCGTTCATTTTTGTATATTCTGCCAAACTCATGAATGTTTCTTTAACAAGCCATGAATAATGATGTAAATTTTATTTTTTGGGGGACTCCTTCCGTCACAACTTCGTTGTGCCACCTTCCTCAACGAGGAAGGCTTTTTTATTGGCTCCCTCGCCGAGGGAGCTGGCAAAACGCCTGCGTTTTGACTGAGGGAGTTCTCGACGTTAAAATTTATGTATAGTTAATTGGTCAGGTTGAAACTCATCCTGTCACGGCTGAGCTGTACAACCTTTCTCAATGAGGAAGGCTTAGTAAGCTTCTTCTTTTGAGGGGGCTCTGCGGCGTCAATCTAACAGCAGGCACAACCCTACCCGCAATACCGCAAAATCGCAAATCAATTTTTGAACGTTTACAACGCCTATCAAGATATACCAAAATGGGATATTTTTGAATATACCATAACGGTATAATTTTGTCAAGAGCAATTTCAAATTGCGCCGATTCTTTATAGCTACGTTCAAATTGCACAAACTAATCAGTGCGATTTTATTAAGCCTGAAAGGCTGTGATTTGCCGTGAGACTGCGTGAACTGCGCAAAAGCAGAAACATTACCCAACTTAAACTTGCAATGGATCTGAACATCAGCCAAAATTCCGTCAGCCGCTATGAAACCGGTGAGCGTGAGGCAGGCTATGCCATGCTGATTCGTTTTGCCGATTATTTCAACGTTTCCGTTGATTATCTTCTTGAGCGAACAAATGACCCAACATTTTTCAGAGACGATGAAAGACGTTAGAAAACTCCGACGAATCCTCACGGACATCATATCCACTGACTGTTAATCAAGACTTGCCGTTTCGGCAGGATGAAAAAACCACGCTCAGCTTTTGACCGAGCGTGGTTTAAGTTTTTATTTTTTACGGCTTGATGTTCAGAATATAGATTTCGATGAAGTTGATGATTACGGTGAAAATCTTCAGAATATAATCTGAAAGTGTTTTCAGCACTGAAAGGAACTCGTTGTTCTTAACCTCTTCCTCTGCGCCGTTGTAATCGTCAACAACCTCACCCTGGTTCACGTTCTTCTGAATTGCAAAACGGTCAATCGCTGTTGCTTCATCACCCTGAACAGTGTATGCATCGAAGTACAGAACGCCGTCCTCAATTTGAATGCCGGCAAACATCGGTGCGTCAACCGAGTAAATCTTCTCAGCACGTGGGAAGTATTTGTCGGTTTTTGTGACGTCATTTTGGATATATGACTTGACGCCGGAGCAACCGGTGATGACATATGATGTGCCGGTCGGCAGCACCTGAGTTTTGTATACGTTGCCGTCTTTTTTCAGGTAAGTGATTGAGGTGTCAGTTTTTTCATTGTTTGCAAGTGAACCTGTTCTCATGTAAACATGATCGTGACCCTGGAACACCATGTCGATGCCAAGCTGCGGCATGAGTACACTGAGTTGATCACGCAAAGCACAAACATCACTGTCTGAATAATGTGAGCCCTGTGAATAAATCGCCTTGTGAAGTGCAACAAATTTCCACTGAGCATCACTCTTCGCCATGTCAGCTTTGAGCCATTCAAGCTGATCGGTTGAAAGCGATTCATCCTCACTGAGGTTGTTTGTGTTCAAAACTGCAATGTGAACGTTGTTGTAATCATATGAATAGTATACACCTGTTGTGGTGTCTTGCTGCGGCATATTCGGGAGCACGAAGTAGTTTGCTGTTGCGTTTGTGCCCTTGCCCTCGTGGTTACCTGAAACAGGCATGAGATAAGTATTCATCAGATTTGCAGCGCCGCAATCAAACATATACTGCCACTGCTTGTTGTTATCACCGTGGTCAACAAGGTCACCTGTGTTGACAATGAATTTTGCATCCGGATAGATGCTGTATGCCTTGTCAAGAACATTTGCCCATGCTCTGTTATATTGTTTTGCGTTTTGCGATTGAGGGTCGGTCATGTGCAGGAAGGTCACCTTGTTGCCGCCGTCAGCAGTTGTGATTGTTCCTGTTTGGCTCCACCAGCCATATTTAGCATTACCGACACGGTAATAATAGGTTGAGCCGGGTTCAAGGTTTGAAAGTGTAACCGTGTGCTGCTGCATATCAAATGCATATTGGAAAAGTCCGAAGATTCCAAGGTCAATGCCCGGATATGATCTTTCAACCATTTTTGATTCGGTTTCGATTGTGAAATCTGCATCTGTTGTTGCAGATCCCGTGAAGTTCGGCTCTTTATCTGCCTTATATATTTCGATGTCGGCATCTTCAAGTGAGAACTTAGAGAACCAGTTAACGGTTGCCTGTGTTTTGGAATCCTCACCCATGGTGACGCTTACCATTGTTGGCATACGATAATTTTCCTGATCTGCAACAACTGCGCATTTTGCTGATGAATATGTCACATCATAGTCGCCGTGAAGCTTCGGGTTTACATCGGTTGAGAAGTCAGCAAGAACATAAGCCACAAAAATTCCGATTGATTCAAGCTGACTGTCTGTGAGGTACTTTTGAAGAAGCAACTGATCAAGAATGTCATAGATGCTTGAATAAGGAAGCACTTCAAGCGCAAAGATGATATTCACAAGGTTCATATATCTGAAATCGCCTTTGAGAACATAGCTGAGCAGATAGTTGATACCCTCACCCATCTTCTTTTGAAGTCCCTTGTCTGCAAGAAGTTTGTCAACCCTGATTTCAAGCTTTGAAAGCAGTGCATCTTCAACGATGTCACCAATGAGCAAATCAAGCAGCTTATAGAAAATTCTGTGAGCTGTGTCACCATTTTCAAGCTTGTCAAGAGTATCCTGAATAAATGCATCATCAGAGATGTCCTCGTTGCCGGTATACCAATAATACATTGCGCTGAGCACTGCATCACCGAGGTTGCCGGGCTTTGAAGCATCACCAAAGCCAAATTTTTCAATGAACTTTGTGCACGGCTTTTCAGAAACTTCAATTGTTGCAAGCTGATCAATAACGCCCTCAAGAAGATCATAGAGATTCTGCGGATTGTCGATGTAAAGGGTTGAAATCTGATCGCAAAGGTCATTGATGAACCACATCAGGTTGTCAACCGAAAAGATATTATATGAACCAATCTTGAAGCCATCGCCGATGTATGGTTCAAGGAAACCTGCGAGGATACCCTCAAGGTCAATGTTCATTGTTTTGAGGAACGGCACAACACCGCCTGCCTCTGTGATTTGAGTAAGATAAGAGCCAACGTAATTTTTGACAATGCCAAGCAAGAATGATGTTACATTAGCCTTGCCGTCTTTTGACATACCACCGCCAAAGCAGATGTCGAATGCCTTATATTTATATGAATTGTTATCATATGTAACACCGTCAAAGGTGAATTTTGCAACATCGTCAAAGTCAATTGCTTCTGATGTAATCTGAGTTTCACCGCTCACCTTTGTTTCAACAACAAATTCACGATAGTTGTTCGGGAAGCCTGTCAGTGACGGAGCCTCAAAGTCATAAAGCGGCTGACCGTCATCATTGATTGTTGCAGATGCATCATTAGTGTGAAGATGACCTGTGAAAACATAATTGATGCCCCATGCTGCAAGCTGTTCTGCAACAGGCATATAGTCATCAAGCGGAAACGCAAAGGTGATTGACGGTTCTGTTTTCATGTGAGCAGCAAGGCCATGATGAAGCATAACCATCGGAACTGTTCCTGCTGCTTTTGCATCATCAATCTGAGCCTTAACCCACTGCATAAGTTCTTCTGTAACCATACCGCTCGTCTGATCCTTTGCAGGCTCATCAAACGAATATTTGTTACTGTCGATTACGATAAGGCGGTAGTCACCGTCAAGCTCTGCAACATATGAAAGTGCACCCTGAATCTTGTCGCCTTTTTCGGGATAAGCATATCTTGCAATTGCATCGTTAAAACCAAATTCAGCATAAACCTGAGCAAATTCAGCAGCAGTGATTGCTCTTGTCTGCTCTTTTTTGCCGTTTTCAAAGGTGCAGGCCTTTGTTGTGTTAATGTCATGGTTTCCGTTTGTCACAAGAAACTTAACATCATATTTATCCTGATACTCCTTGAGTATCTTTGCAAGACCGATGTGAGCTTCATACTCACTGTCTTTTGTCAGGTCACCTGAAAGGAACACATATTTGATTCCTGTTTCCTTTGCTCTGGCAACCAAAGTGTCAAGGCCTGTGCGGATGATCTGTTCCGATTCCGTATACATTTTTGATTCAAGCCTTGAAAAGTTTTGCCATGCCTCGCCTTTGTTGCCCATAAGCTTTTCCGGATAATAATGAAGATCCGACATCTGAGCAAACGGAAGCGAATCCACAACTCTCTCGCCGCCAAGCTCAGCAAAGGTTGAAACCTGCGAAACGCAGAGAATCATCACCAAAGCGAGAACAACAGCAAGAATTTTTTTTGCTTTTCTCATGTTGATTTCCTCCTCAATAAATTCAGCGGCAAATTTAGTTTTTGCCGCCCGTGAAAATTTAGCTCAATCATTATAACACAAACATATGCGACAAATGAAGCCCAAAGTGATTAAAAAGTATGATTTTTGATTACAAATATATCCACCGATTTTTAGTTAAAATTCACAAAGCACTGGGAATGTGCACAAAAGCCCTTGACTAAAAATTGTTAAAATCTACATAAAAGCAATAGAAACAACGTATTGCTGATGTTATAATTATAATTGGAAAAAGATGTGTAATTTTCAATAAAATCATACTCAGTGATTCGCACAATAAATCACAAACCGGAAAGGGAGTTTTAAAATGAAAAAGGAAAACAAAATGGGTGTTATGCCCATTGGAAAGTTAATCATTTCAATGTCACTGCCAATGATGATTTCAATGCTTGTTCAGGCACTTTATAACGTTGTTGACAGTGTGTTTGTTTCAAGGGTCAGCCAGGACGCACTTACGGCAGTTTCACTCGCCTTCCCAATGCAGAACCTCATGATCGGTTTTGCAACAGGAACAGGCGTCGGCGTCAACGCCCTTCTTTCAAGAAGTTTGGGCGAAAAGGATTATGACAAAGCAAACAAGGTTGCTTCAAACGGTATGTTCCTTGCAATCATCAATGCAGTCATCTTTCTGCTGTTCGGCATTTTCGGAACAAAGCTGTTCTTTAATTCGCAGATTGCTTCTGATTCCCCGATTTACGGCTATGGTGTTGATTATCTTTCTGTTTGCTGCATCTTTTCATTTGGCGTTTTCGGTCAGGTAACCTGCGAAAGGCTCATGCAGTCAACGGGCAGAACAACACTTTCAATGGCAACTCAGCTCATCGGTGCGCTCATCAACATCATCCTTGATCCGCTTCTCATTCTCGGTCTCGGACCGTTCCCACGCCTTGAAGCAAAGGGCGCAGCAATTGCAACTGTCACCGGTCAGATTGCCGCATTCATCGCAGGTCTGATTCTCAATCATTTCTTCAACAAGGAAATCAGCCTGAAAATCAAAGGCTTCAAACCAAGCGGAAAAATGATTGGTGGAATTTATAAAATAGGTATTCCGTCAATCATCATGGTCGGCATCGGCTCTGTCATGACATATGCAATGAACAAGATCTTGCTTGGCTTCACAGATACTGCCGCCGCAGTTTTCGGAATCTACTTCAAGCTTCAAAGCTTCATCTTCATGCCAATCTTCGGCCTTAATAACGGCACAATTCCAATCATTGCCTATAACTACGGTGCAGGCAACAAACAGCGCATGACAAAAACAGTCAAATTCAGCCTGATTCTCGCCTGCTCAATCATGGCGGTAGGCACTCTGCTGATGTGGATCATGCCGGAAACAATGCTCAGTCTGTTTGAGGCATCTGATGATTTGATGGGAATCGGCGTTCCTGCATTGAGAACAATCAGCACCTCGTTCATCATTGCCGGCTTCTGCATCTGCATCGGCTCGGTTTTCCAGGCAATCGGCAAAAGCTATTTCTCAATGATTGTTTCAATTGCACGTCAGCTCATTGTGCTCATCCCTGTTGCTTACTTTCTTTCAAAAACAGGCGTACTCAACAGAGTCTGGCTTGCATTCCCGATTGCAGAAGCTGTTTCGCTTGTTGTCAGTGTGCTGTGCTATTTGTACGTATACAAAAACATCATCTCCAAAGTTGGCGAAAACAAAATTGTGAACGTTGAAATCCAAGACTAACTTAAAAGTGACCCGCAAACGCTTTAACAGTTCTAAAATTCCCGATATGACAAAAAAGATGTACTCTCCAAATCAGAGAGTACGTTATTTTCATTAACTTATCTAAACAGCAGACAAAGTTTGAGCACAATGTCATTCATCTTTCTGATGAGTCTGCCCATGAAACGAAGGAACTATATACGCTGTTGCCTGCAACAGGTTCATTCGGTTCATTTATCATGTTGTCAACATTTGTCATATATACCTTTTCAGCAAGACTCTGCGTCACAAAATCCATGCAGATAATGCCGTATTTCTTGCCGGAAATGAAGCTGTAACTTTCAAGAAATTCATTGATGAGCACTGCATTCTTTTCAGGAAAGCCACCGTCAGAAGAACTTGTGTTACAAATCAAAAAGCAAGTGTCATCGTTTTCATAATCCGCATCAAGGAACAGCTTGACAGCTTCAACCTTTTTCTTCGGGCTGAGCTTATACTCATCCTCAACATACATTGTTGCAAAAGTAAACGGCACTCATCCAGTTTGAGCCGTCAATTTTTATCGTGTCAGCCGCAAAATCAGTTGCCGAAAGTGAAAATATCAGCAAAACTGCAAGCAAAACCGAAAGTGTTTTTTTGAAATGCACGATAAATCCCTCCGGCGTTTATTTTTCGTCTGAAGCGTTCTCTGCTTTTTCTGCCTGAGCTGCTTCTGCTTCAGCTTTAACCCTTGCAGGTGATTTCCAAAGCTTAACGATGCCCTCATCGTTGAGAAGTTTGAGCATAATGACAAGCAGCGGAGTGATGAACATTCCAAGAACGCCGAACAGCTTCAAGCCAAAATACAGTGCAGCAATTGTAACAATCGGGGAAAGTCCAAGCTGACCTGCAACAAGCTTTGGCTCAATAACCTGACGGATGATGGAAATTGCCGCATAAATCACAATGAGTCCTATACCCATGCCGACGTTACCCATGATGAATGAATAAATTGCCCACGGCACTAACACCGTGCCTGTTCCAAGAACCGGCAGGATGTCAACAATTGCCGTTGCGGCAGCAATGAGGATGATATAAGAAGAATCGAAAACGTGAATGAGTTTGAGTATTGTCAGACCGATGCTCATTTCAATGAAAGTCACAAGAATAATGAGTGCATAAGCTTTTGCCATTTTACCAAGCGAATCTTTCAAAATCACTTTTGCCCTTGAAAGGTCCTTGCGTCTGTTTTCAGGAAACTGAAGCTTGAAGAAGTTGATGATTTCAGGAAATTCGCTTGTCATGAAGCAGCATGCAACCAGCGAAATGATGACTGCAACAAAAACTGACGGGAGCTGCTTTGCTGTTGAAATAACACCGCTTATCGGGGTTGTGATCCAAGAAAGGCTGAACTTGCCGCCGATTCCGCTTGTGATTTGCGATGCAAGTTCATCACTGTTACCGCTGATTGAGTCTCTCAATTGAGCGAACATCTGAGTTGCGCTTTCATTGAGCGTTTTACGCAAAAATTCGGGCAGTGAGCTAATCAAATTCATCAGCCAGCTTTCAACGTTGTCAACAACCTTATCCATATCCTGAAGCTGAATCATGATGTAATCAATGAAGCCTTTGATTTCGGTTGAAACCCTCACGCCGATGAGCGCAATGAGAGCAACCACAATGAAAATTGTCAGCAAAACACAGATGCCGGAAGCAGCACCTTTTTTCAGCGGAGTTTTGCTGACGAGGAAATTCTTCGGCTTTTGAAGAATCGCCGCAACAATAAATGCAATGATAAACGGCAGACAGATACTTACCGCATAGCGCAACAGCACAACAACAATTGCAAGTATCATTGCAAAATAAAGAACATTAATCAATGTGTTTCGCCTTTTTTCAACTTCCTTCACAAACAACACCCTTTCTGTGTTTTAAAAGCAGAGCAATCTGATTTGTCCTGTCTATCATAATATGAGCAGGAAAAATGAGCCTTAAAAACGCTTTTAACTGTAAATTTTTGTTATATATTTATATTATATTACCCCACAGAGCGAATAAAATCAATGGATTTAA
>JAMPAE010000042.1 GCA_023667385.1 Ruminococcus sp. | reverse complement strand
CCCGATGAAACGGTATGGCAGCCGATTGCCTTTCTTAAAAAACTATTTTTATTATCAAAGAAAGTAAGTGATTATTATGAAAAAACGATTATTGGCAATTTTTCTGTGTGTAATCATGATGCTGCAAATGGTTGTAACATCTTCGGCAGCATTCAATTCAAATTCACCCGATTCGTCTCCTGATAAATACAGCGTGACAGCGATTGAAAATTCAGAGGATTCGCAGGATTCGCAAGCTCAGTCAATTGAAGCTGTGACAAATTTTGAAGTTCAGATTCAATTGGAATTCCCGATTTCGGAAGATGGCGTGAATATGCTTAAAGATGCATTCTCAGCAAGCCTTCACAGCCTTGATTCTGAAGACAGCATCAGCGTCAGCACAAAAACAGTTTCAGGACGCACAATCATCTGCACGGCTGAAAACGTTCAGCCGGGCGAATACACATTAAAGCTTGAAGCTGAATACTTCTTCCAAAACTACGAACAGAAAGTTAATGTTGAAGAAGGCGCAAAAACAACCGTTGTTCTCAGTGATAGCTATTCTTCATTCAGAGGTGACGGAAAAACTTCACCGGGCGTTTTTGCTTTGGGTGATTTGAACGGTGACGGAATGATTGACAGCGATGACGGCGATTTGTTGGTTGAATATGTTGGTCAGAAAAAGACAAAGACCGAATATATTGACGGCACCGCAACAGAAATTGACAATGACGCATTTAGTTCAATCTATGACTTGAATTTCGATGGTGAGCTCAATGTCGGCGACCTTGGAATCCTTGTTAACAATATGGATGCAGAAAAGCGTGAAGCAAAACCAATCAAAACAGTTTTGTCTTCAGCAGTATCAATAGACACAGTTAATTCAGCAGTTGCCGAAAGCAGCGGCAGAGCACTTGACACCATCATGGAAGATCATGAAGAAATGGTTGTGCTTGAGCCTGAAAACGCTGACCAAGTGATTTCAGAATCAAACCCTGTTGAAATTGAAATGAATTTTGCAGCAACTGTTCCTGTTGACGGAATTGTGATCACAGCTCCTGCTGAAAGCGGCCCGAAAAGCGGCACAATTGCAGTTGAAGTTGCTGACGAAAACGGCGAATCAAAATTCATCATTGTGGAAATTGTTGATGAAGCCGAACAGGCTGCAACTCCCGCACCTGTGATGAAGCGTGCAAGATCTGCTGCAAAAGCTCCGGCTCAGCAGACGGCCACTGCAATCAGAAAAGCTGACGGCACAATTGTTATTGACCTTGGTCAGCAGGTTGCAATCAAAAAAGTAACAATCGTTGTTACTGCAACAGCAAGCTCTGCAAAGCTTACAGAAATTGCAAAGGTTGAATTTCTCAACGACATGGAATCAAGAATCCCTGAACCTGAAATGAACATTCCGCAGAACATTAAGGCAGCAGGTGCAGGTGACAGCTTTACCGTTACATGGGACGCTGAATCAAACGTAACAGGCTATCAGGTTGCAATTTCAGCAACAGATAAGAGCGGTAAAGCATATAGCGAAAGAATCTATAACGCAGGCGTTAACAGCATTAAGATTCAGACATTCAAGGGCGGCGTAAAAGATAAGGTTACACCCCTTTGGACATACAAAATCAGAGTTAAATCAGTAAACGGCGAATGGTCAAGTGCATTCAGCTCATCAGTAAGCCATTATCAGCTTGCAGCAAGTGCTCCGGACGCTCCGGATAACCTCAAACTCAACGGCAAATATCGCCAGATTGATGTGTCATGGAAAGATATGCCCGGCACTGAAAAATATTCTCTTGAATACAGAGAAGTAGGCACAGAAGAATATACAGCCGTTCATGAAATCCTTTCAAACTCATACAGCATCACAGGCCTTAAAGATGCAACTTCTTATGAAGTTCGTGTTTACGGCTGGAACTCAGATTCAAACGGCAACGCAAGACGTGGTGGTAACTCACTTCCTGCAATTGCAAAAACAACTGTTGAAATTCCGCAGTTTTCAAAATATGCGATGATTCGCAGAGATGAAATTGCAAGCGTAAGCTGCTTTGCAACAAAGAACCCGGGCGGCCCCGGCGGATTCGACACAACACAATATGAAGACGGTATTTTCAAACCGGAATATGTTATCGACGGTGACTATACAACTTTCATGCACACCAATAAGGGCTATCCTCACGGTGTTACAGTTGAATTCACAAGCGAACAGACAATCAAAGAAATTCTCATGACAAACCGCCTTGAAGATGCCTACAGAGACGGCACAGGCTATTCAGGCGTTTATGTTGAAGCTTGGGATGCAGACGGAAACAAAGTTAAGGTTGAACGTCCGGCAATCACCGTTCAGGCTCTTAACCCAACAGTTAAGAACACAATGAAGTTCACCCTTGCAACTCCCGTTAAGGCAAAGAAGCTCACCTTTGGTCTCAGCAAATACAGCGCAGGCGTTGTTACAATTTCAGAAATCAACTTCTTCAAATATGATTCACTCGAAGACAGCGTTAATGCACTTTATGCAGATGATATGCACATCACTCTTAAAGATAACGTTACTGAAGACATGATCAGTGCCCTTGAGATTCGTGCTGCTGCAAAAGACCCGAACTTTGATGAGTATCATCCGAAAAAGCAGCTTCTTGAATCAGAGCTTGCATATGCAAGAGAGCTGCTCAACAACAAAAACTCAATCAGCGATGTTATCAACATCAAATCAGACATCACAAGAAACGGAACAAATAGTTGCGGATTCAACAGCGGTCTCAGCGGCTTGCAGCCTCTCGGTTATGTTGCTGCTTCCGATTCAACAGTAAACGTTTACGTTGGTCAGAAAGGTAAAAACGTTGGCGATGCTGTTTCTGTAAGACTTGTGTTCACACAGTATCATGCAGAATCATCAGCATGGATGTCAGGCGAAATTACACTTCACCACGGTAAGAACGAAATCACAATCCCGCAGGTATCAAGTCTTGGTTTTGAAAAGGGCGGTTCACTTTACATCGTCCACACAAGCCCGGCAGATATTAAGTCAAACCCTGTCAGCGTTCGTGTCAGCGGCGCAACAAAAATTCCGATGCTCGACCTTCACAGAACCATCGGTAACGACAGATTTGAAATAAACGAAGCTCAGTGGAAAGAAAGCATCAGAGAATACGTAAAAGAGCTTACCTCCTATTCATCAGCTCTCAAATCGAGCCATGCTTCCCACGAAGCTGAAGTTGGCGGCTTTGAATACGGCAACGGTTCAAACTGCTTCCTCAATGCAACAGAAATAAGCCTTGACAACGTCCTTATTTCTGTTCCTGCCAGCCAGATTCTTGCAGGTCTCGGCGGCGCAAACGCAGACGTTGAAACTCTCACAAACAGAATGTATGACAATGCTGTTTCAATCAACCAGACCCTTGAACTTTTCTATAAGGAAAGAGGCTTCAACCCTGCTGCTTCAAACGGCTTGCACGGTATTCCCACAGCAAGATTCAACATTCGCTATCAGAGAATGTTTGCAGGTGCATTCATGTATGCAGGCGGACTTCACCTCGGCATTGAGTGGAGCTCAGTTCCCGGCGTTGCAAGCTGCTCTCCGATTGTTACAGATGAAAACGGTAAACGTATCGGCGGCAAAACATTCGGCTGGGGCATTGCTCACGAGCTTGGACACAACGCCGACGCAAGCGGTCTGACAATCGCAGAAGTTACCAACAACATTTGGTCACAGTTTGAAAAGACTTGGGACACAGCAGGCACTTCAAGAATCCCGTATGCCGAAGTTTACAAGCACGTTACCTCAGGCTCAAGCTCAAAACCGGAAAACGTTTTTGCTCAGCTTGGTATGTTCTGGCAGCTCCACCTCGCATATGACAACAACTATGCAGGCTATGACTACTACAAAGACGGCTTCACAACCGAAAATTACGAAAACCTCCTTGCAAACGAATTTTTCGCACGCTATTATGCAATCAGAAGAGATTCTTCAAAGGCTCCCGCAACAGCAATCAAAATTGCAAACGGATCAACAGAGCAGAACATCATGCGTGTTGCCTGCGCTGCTGCCGGAAAAGACCTCACAGATTTCTTCCGTGCATGGGGTTACCCTGTTGACACTGTGACAGAAGCTTATGCAAAGCAGTTCCCGAAGGAAGAAAGACAGATTCAGTATCTCAGCGATGCAGCTCATGAATACAGCCTTGCAAACGGTTCGGCAATGAGCTCAACATCAGTTGATGCAAGCCTTGTTCAGGGCAAAGGCAAGGACGGCAGAAAAGTTACTCTCACAATCAGCCTTCCAAGCGAAGCAAACATGAATTCTGTTCTCGGCTATGAAATCATCAGAAACGGCAAACCGGTTGCATTTGTAACTCCTGCCCTTGATGAAAACGGCGAATATGCAGACGTAACAGTATATGAAGACATTGTTCAAACAGTAAACAACAGAATGATGAACTATGAAGTTGTTGCTTATGACAAATATCTCAACAAAACCGAAGCCAACAAGCTTGACAGCATCAAGATTCGCCATGAGGGTGTTCTGACAACAGAAAACTGGACAATTACAACAAACGCAACTTCAGTTGACGGTGTACTCACAGTTTATGACGGAACAAAGGTTGTTGAAGGTAATGTTTACACAGACGTTGTCACAGGCGAAAGCGTAACCTACTCAAAGACAATGGACATCAAGTATCTTGATAAGGACACAGGTGAAACACTTCACACATATACAGCAGCAGTTCTTTCAGCAAACGGCGACATGGAAGTTGGCTTTGAAGGCAGAGCAACAAGCACTGCACAAATCACGTATGACCTTGGCGGCAAGCAGGAAGTGACAGCACTCGCATATGTCGGCGGCTCAACAATCCCGTGGAAGTTCTTGCTTGAATACAGTGACAATGGTGGCGCAAGCTACACAAGAATCACCGGCGTTGAAACCGGAACAACCGATGAAGGCTATCCTGTTCTTTACTTTGCAGCAGGTCAGAACATTAAATCCTATAAGGCAACACACATTAGAATCTCTGCTGTAAGCGGCGTTAAAACAATCGGCATCAAAGATATTAAACTTCTCTCACCTTCAGGCGATAACGTTGACATCGGCGTTTCAACCATCGACCCTGCAACAGGCGTTGAAACATGGAACACTGACAACGCAATCGGTATTCTCTCAAATGATTACGTTCTTGATGCTCAAGCAGGCTCAGTAATTCCGGCAGGCTCATTCGTAGTAACAGGTAAATACACCGGTAACGCAGCCTATAACGTTGTGAAGCTTTACGGCGATAACTACAAGCTTTATGATGAAAGCACTGAAAACAAACTTGCAGGTATTGTAAACGGCTATCAGGCAATCTTCGCCGATATGCCGGAAGCAGGAAGCATCATAAACGTCAGAGACGGCTTCTGGATTTACTGGCTTGAACCGCTCAGCGGTGACAACGCAGGTAAGTTTGGTCTGCCGGGCGCAGGCGAAGACGGAAGCGACGTTGTTGTTGACCTTCCAACAAAGGTTTACGCAGAGCTTTATCGTGTTGACAACGCTCTCACCCTTGCAGGCGAAAGACTTGTCAGTGACTCATTCGTGGTTGATGTTCCCGCAACTCTTCCGATGATTGAATTAACCAACAACTGATTATTTAAAATGAACAAAGCTCCGCTTTTCAAAACGGAGGCGGAGCTTTGGCTTAAAATGGAGGTAAGCCAAAATGAAAAAAAGAAGATTTATATCACTGATTTTATCTTTAATTATAATGCTCGGAATCATTACTCCGTGCGCTTTAGCAGAAAATGCAGAATCATTATCAGACGCAGCTCCTTATATTTTCAGAAGTGAGCTTGTAAACGAAGATACCAACGCCGTTAAGGTTTGGCTTGAACTGAACCCTGCCGTTGCGGAAAACGTTGCTTCATATCAGATTGCCATTCAGCTTCAGAACATGAACAATGAAACCGCACAGGGCAGAGAAATGACCCTTGATTTTGACGAATCAATCAAAACCGCAAAAATCAAAGTGACAAAATTTGACAAAGAAACTCAGACTCTCAGAGTTTATGTGGCAGACAAAGAAAACCTTGTTCAAACACATAAAAATGCAGATAACGATATTACAAACATTCTTCCGATCGGTACTGTTACCGTTGAAAAGAGAAGCGCAGATGAAAACCCGTTCAAAGTTGTTTTGTTTGGCAATGACGGTGAGCTTGCTGTTGCAGACCTCGGATGCAATGTTAAAAAGGCAGCAGAGGCTTATAAAAACGGTGACGAGGAATTTGTGATTCCTGTTGACGGAACAATTTACGGCAAAATTGAAGTTGTAACTCCGGAACCGACCACAGAGCCGACAACCGAACCCACAACTGAGCCGACAACTGAACCGACCACCGAACCGACCACCGAACCAACCACAGAAAAGAAAACCGAGCCCTCAACAGAACCAACAACCGAAAAGAAAACTGAGCCGTCAACTGAACCCACAACAGAACCGACTCAGGGCGAACAGCATAAATGCTCATGCAACTGCCACAAAACAGGCATCGCAAACCTTTTCTATAAGATTGCAAGATTGTTCTGGAAAATTTTCAAAACACACAAGTTCTGTGACTGCGGTATTGTTCACTATTAAGAGATAAGCAGTAACCTTCGGGGATTTTTCCTCGAAGGTTATTGACGCATTAACATTACAAGCTTTGATTTAAGTCAACATACAAATTTTTGATTGACCGGAGCTTAATTTAGAAAAGCATAAAACACTGTTATTTTGGTTAGCTTTATGCTATAATTACCATGGATATAAGGGAGGTGTGTTGTTTGGAGGAAAAAATCGAAACAAAACAAACCATTCTGATTGCCGATGATTCCGAAATCAACCGCTCAATTCTTGCCGATATGCTTGGCAGTGAATATGAAATTCTTGAGGCAGAAAACGGAACGCAGGCGCTCAGCCTGATTGAAAGCAATGTGCGGACTTTATCGCTGGTGCTGCTTGACATTGTGATGCCGGAAACAGACGGCTTTGGAGTGCTTGCTGAAATGAATGATAAGCATTACATTGAAAACATTCCTGTCATCATGATTTCTGCTGAAAGCAGTCCCGAATCAATTGAAAAAGCCTATGACCTCGGAGTTACCGATTTCATCAGCCGCCCGTTTGATGCAATGATTGTGCATCACCGTGTTGTGAACACGCTTTTGCTTTATGCAAAGCAGAAAAGGCTGACGCAATTGGTTGCCAAGCAGATTTATGAAAAAGAGAAGCAGAGCAGCCTGATGATTGAAATTCTCAGTCAGATTGTTGAATTCCGAAACGGCGAAAGCGGCAATCACATCCGCAGAGTCAGGGCATTCACAAGAATGCTGCTGGAACATCTCAACAAAACATCGGAAAAATATGATTTTACGCACAGTCAGATTGAAACCATTTCAATTGCCTCTGCGCTTCATGATATTGGTAAAATTTCAATTGACGAAAAAATTCTCAACAAACCCGGAAAACTGACTGACGAAGAATTTGAAAAAATAAAAATGCACCCCGTCATTGCAGACAGAATGCTTGAAGCACTTGATGTTTATGATGACGGCTCTCAGTTGATTGAAACGGCACGTGAAATTTGCCGCTGGCATCATGAGCGTTATGACGGCGGTGGCTACCCGGACAGGCTGAAAGGTGATGAAATTCCGATTTCGGCGCAAATCGTTGCGCTGGCAGATGTATATGATGCATTGACGGATAACCGTGTCTATAAAAAAGCGATTGAACATGACAAAGCCATCAGAATGATTGTTGACGGTCAGTGCGGAACTTTTAACCCGGATTTAATCAAATGCCTTTTGGAAATTGAGGGCTCGCTTGCAGGTCAGTTGGAAAAGCCTGCAAAGTCCGTTTCAGATCGTGATCTCATGCAGAATGTTGTTGACGAGTTTTTGCGCCATGAGGATTTGAAAGCATCAACAAGAACTTTTCGCTTGCTTGAAGATGAGCGCATGAAATATGAATTCTTTGCTGTGCTCACAAATGAGGTGCAGTTTGAATATATTCCGTCACCGTCGAGCCTGAAGCTGACGCAGTTCGGTGCAAAAAAACTTCATTTGCCTGAATTTATCAACGATCCGATGCACAATGAAGCTGTTTTGTCAGTAATATCACAAGAGGGCATAAGCAAGCTGATTCAGGCGCTTGAGCAAACAACTCAGGAAAACAACGAAGCTGTGATTGAATGCAAGCTCAACGTGAAAAATGAGGAGCGATGGTACAGAATCATTGCAAGGTCACTTTGGGCAGGTGATCCGCCGAAAAGAAGCGGCGTAATCGGCAAAATGATTGACATCCACGATTCACTGACAAAGCTTAACAATCTCAAGCGCACAGCTTCCAGTGATACGCTCACGGGACTTTTGAATCATTCTGGAGCCAAAGAGCGAATCCACAAAATAATGTCTGCCAACCCGGACGGCAAATATGCTCTTGCAATTTTTGACCTCGACAGGTTCAAAGAGGCTAACGATAAATACGGGCATATGTTTGGTGACAAGGTGCTTTGCTACACGGCGCAGAAGCTTCGCAAAACACTGAGAAATGATGATATTATTGCAAGGGTCGGCGGCGATGAGTTTTTGATTTTCATTGAATATAAAGGTGACCCGGACCCGATAATCAAACGAGTTTTTTCCTCACTTTGCGGTCAATATGAAGATTTTTCGGTTGCGCTGAGCATGGGTATTGCAATAACCGAGAAAATCGGATTTGAATATGACGATCTTTTTAAGGCGGCGGATAAAGCACTTTATTTTGTGAAAAGGAACAAACGTGGAGACTATCGTTTTTATGATGATTCGATGGATAAAATGTTCTCTGTTATTTCAGATATTGAATAAATAAAAAGGCTAAGGTGATTAAGATGACTTTAAAAGAATGCTATATGGCTTTCGGCGGCGATTATGACGGCGTTGTTGGAAGAATGAGAAGTGAAGCACTTGTGAAAAAATTCATCTTCAAGTTTAAAGATGACCCAAGCTTCAGTCAGCTTCAGCAGGCACTTGAGGCACAAAACCGTGAAGATGCTTTCAGGGCAGCTCACACAATAAAAGGTGTGTGCCAAAATCTTGGTTTGAGCAAATTGCAGGAATCATCAAGCCGCCTGACTGAACAACTCAGAGTGAGCCTCAACAGTGATTGCTTTGCATTAATGCAGCAAGTGACCGAAGATTATAACAAAACGGTGCAGGCAATATCACAACTGAGCGATTCGGGAGAGTGATCAAAATGAAAAAGATGAAGAAGCTGCCCAAAAAAGAGAAATCACGATTTTTGAGAATCGGTATGGTTGCAGTGACAGCACTGTGCATTTTTATTTTTTGCTTTCTTGTGTTTTTCATGAATAACAAAAGTGCTGATACCGTCAGACAAGCAGGAAGATTTTATATGCAGGGAATGAGTCAGCGTATTTCAATGCACTTTGAATCAATCATCAAGCTTCGACTCGGTCAGGTGGATACGCTGAAAGAGGTTTCCAAGGTGATGCCCAATCTGAGTGAGGATGAGCTGAAAGCTCAAATCAGCCATTATGCAACCGTACGTGGCTTTGATCATTTGGGCATAGTCGGCAAAGACGGAAGAGTCGAAATGCTTTACGGCGAACAGCTTAGTATTGTTGATGCACAGCCGTTTTTGCAGTCAATGAAAAACAAGGAAAGAAAAGTTACAATCGGTAAAACCGAGAATGGCAAAGAGATTATTCTCATGGGTGCTTCAACCGGTGCGTATACCATGTCTGATGGCAGCAAATCACTTGCAATTGTTGCAGCGCTGCCGCTTTCTTCAATTCAGGGGACGCTTTCGCTTGAAATTAACAGCAGTCAGGTGTATTCATTCATCATCAGAAAAGATGGCTCTTTTGTCATCAAAACCTCCGATGTTACTGTGGATAACTATTTGAAATGGAAAATTACAAGTTTTTAATAATATTTTGTAAGAATTTAAGATAGTTTCTTTTTCAAACTCTGTTTTGAGACTAAAATTGATTGAACTAATTTTTAAGATTTTCACCATATGGTGATTTTTTAATAAGACGGTTCCGGTGGGCTGTATCTGCTGGATGGGAAGCCAGTCTTGTATTGATTTTGTTTTCGCTTGTTCCATATTACCTCCTGTTTTGTATTTTACATTCTTTTCCATTCAATGTCAATCTTTTTCAAAATTATTTTGCAATTTCTTCCAAAGCAACTAAAAAT
>JAMPAE010000041.1 GCA_023667385.1 Ruminococcus sp. | reverse complement strand
CACTTGATTTAACAGAAGAAGAGCAGAGACGTAGACGTTTGCTTGAGCTTCAGAACAAAATTTTCAAAAAAAATTCATAATATCAGAATTTTTTTGAAAATTATATTGCATTTCACTTTTTACTGTGATATAATCTCAAAGATAACGCACGCAGGGGATTGTTATGCCTTGTTCACTTTACTAAGTGTGGCATAGGTTTTGAATCTGCGGAGGTTAAAACAAAAGGAGGACACTCAAATGTCAGTAGTATCAATGAAACAGCTTCTTGAAGCAGGTGTTCATTTCGGACATCAAACAAGAAGATGGAACCCCAAGATGAGCGAATACATCTTCACAGAAAGAAACGGTATTTACATCATCGACCTTCAGAAAACCGTTAAGAAACTCGAAGAAGCATATGCTTTTGTTCGTGAAGTTTCAGAAAACGGCGGTGACGTACTTTTTGTTGGCACAAAGAAGCAGGCTATGGATTCAATCCGTGAGGAAGCAATCCGCTGCGGTATGCCGTATGTTAACGCTCGTTGGCTCGGTGGTATGCTTACTAACTTCAACACAATTCAGAAGAGAATCAAAAGACTTGCGCAGCTCAAGGTTATGGAGCAGGACGGCACATTTGCTCTTCTTCCGAAGAAAGAAGTTATCAAACTTAATCTTGAAATTGAAAAACTTGAAAAATTCATGGGCGGTATCACAAACATGAAGAAACAGCCGGCTGTACTCTTCATTGTTGACCCGAGAAAAGAGAAAATTGCTGTTGCAGAAGCTCACAAGCTTGGCATTCCTGTTGTTGCAATTGTTGACACAAACTGCGATCCGGATGAAGTTGATTATGTAATTCCGGGTAATGATGATGCAATCAGAGCAGTAAGACTCATTGCCGGTGCAATGGCTGATGCTGTTATCGAAGGCAGACAGGGCGAAGCTAATGCTCCCGCAGCAGAAGAAGCAACTGAAGAAACAGTAGCTGAATAATTTTCATAAAATCCACAGCCCGTATAACTTCTTATGCGGGCTATGTTTAAAAATTTAGTTAATATCGGAGGTATTTATTATGGCTTTTACAGCTAAAGATGTTCAGGCTCTGCGTGAAAAAACAGGCGTAGGCATGATGGAATGCAAAAAGGCACTCGTTGAATCAGACGGTGATATGGATAAGGCAATTGACATTCTCAGAGAAAGAGGACTTGCTTCTTCTGCAAAGAAAGCAAGCCGTGTTGCTGCTGAAGGTGTTGTTGTTGCTTATAATGATAAGGATGCAAAAATCGGTGTTCTTGTTGAAGTTAACTGTGAAACAGACTTCGTTGCTCAGAACCCTGAATTTGTTGCTCTTGCAAAGGCAGTTGCAAAAACAGTTGCTGAGAAAAATCCGGCAGATGTTGATGCACTTCTTAAAGAAACAATCGCTGACGGCACTTCAACCGTTGAAGAAGCTGTTCAGGATCTCTTCCTCAAGATTCGTGAGAACATGAAAGTTCGCCGTTTCGTAAGAAAAGAAGGCATTGTTGAGACTTACATCCACGCAGGTGGATCAGTTGGTGTTATGGTTGAATTTGACGCTGACGATGCAGTTGCTGCAAAAGATGAATTTGCTGTTATGGGTAAAGACGTTGCAATGCAGGTTGCTGCAATGAGTCCGTCTTATCTCGACATTGCATCTGTTCCTGCTGACGTTGTTGAGCACGAAAAGGAAATCCTTGTTGCTCAGATGAAAGAGGATCCGAAGATGGCTAATAAGCCGGATGCTGTTCTCGGCAAGATTGTTGAGGGTAAGATTTCTAAGTTCTATAAAGAATCATGCCTCACAGAGCAGGCATTCGTTAAAGATGGCGACATCAACGTTTCTAAGTATGTTGCTAACACTGCTAAAGCTCTTGGCGGCGAAATTAAGCTCACAGGCTTCACTCGTTTCGCAAGGGGCGAAGGCATTGAAAAGAAAGCTGACGACTTCGCATCAGAAGTTGCAAGCATGATTAAATAATTATCATACAAAACAATTTAAAAGGCATCTGTTTTAGATGCCTTTTTTTCGATTGGAGGGATAGGCTTGTCTTTGATATGGACAATTAAACGCATAAAACACAGAAAATTGAAAACCTTAAATGGCTATCTTGATTTCATAAGAAATCAAGATTTAAGCAAAGTCCCGCCTTTATCAATCGAAGATAGCAAAGTCTGTGAAGAACCTGATTATGATAATATGTTTACATATTTAGACGAATATGACGAACTCAAGAGAAAATATAAATTGGACGAAGTTGTTTGCGGCAGTACGGATTTTGATAAAGCATTATCGCTGATGAATTGGCTGACAAAACATACGTATTACAGTGGACAGCAATGCCTTTTCCATAAGCCTTTACCGGATGACACACTTTCGATTTTAAATTTTTCATTTGATAAGCCGTTTGAATATGCAATCAATTGCAGATATAAAGCTATCGCTCTTACCGATTTGTTGATCGCATATGGAATTAAGGCATATCCGCTTGCAATGATTGACTCTAAAATTGATGGCAATCATCTGACTGTACATGCCCATTTGGAGGATCAGAATAAATGGGTTTTACTCGATCCGTCATTTAACACCTATTTTGTTGATGCTGCTGATAAGCTTTTAGATGCTATAGAGCTTAGAAACCGCTTCCTTTCGGGAGATGATATAATAATCAAAGGTTATAACTTCAATGGTACCACCGAATGTATAGAAATATATAAAGAGTTATTTGTTAAATCAACTTTAACTAATTTAAGCACATGGAAAGACAATTCTCTCACAGGAAGAAAATCTAAAAATTTTAAAAACAGAAAAGAATTTGAGTGTAAAATACCTATTATGTAAACAAAAATCGTAAGCCGTAATCTCACCGGAAGATTACGGCTTTATCTATATGACGATGCTGGGCTTCCCCGCATCCGTCAAGCGGAGAAGCCCACAAACGCATCGAACTTGTCCGCTGATATTATAATTGCCTTGTACCAATTAATGATACAAGGCAAATTTTTCCTATTTAAGTTTATTTACCATCATTTTCGCTGCTTTGTATATATCGCCGCAACCGAGTGTGATGATTATGTCACCGGCTTCAGCTTTTGAAAGAACATGATCAACAACTTCATCAAAGCTGTTGAACCAAACACTGCCCGGAATTTTGTCTGCAAGGTCTTTTGTGTAGATATTATATGTGTTGACTTCACGTGAACCCATGATTTCGGTCATAACACATTTATCAGGAATCTGGAGCACCCTTGCAAAATCATCAAGCAAAATTGATGTTCTTGAATAAGTAAACGGTTGGAAAACAGCCCAAACAGTTTTATATCCCATTTTCATAACAGCGGAAAGAGTTGCTTCAAGCTCATTGGGATGGTGAGCATAGTCATCAGCAATTGTGATTCCGTTATATTCCCCAAGTATCTCAAAACGCCTGCCTGCGCCTGAAAAAGCAGCAATGCCTTTTTCACATTCCTTCGGTGTTACGCCTGCATTCATTGCTGCGGCAAAAGCGGCAAGTGCGTTCAAAATGTTATGCTTGCCCGGTATGTTAAGCTTGAGGTGAGCAATGGCGTCTCCATCGTGTATAACATCAAATTCAGCGAAAGAACCACGGTTATATTTGATACTTTCAGGGTAGTAATCATTACTGTTTTCAAAGCCGAATGTAATTTTGTTTTTGTTAATGTCGCAAACAGCTTTAATTGTATTTTCATCATCACCGTTATATATAAGTGTGTTGGTTGTAAGCAATGAAAACTTATGGAATGATTTTATGATATTATCAAGTGTTTTAAAATAATCAAGATGATCCTCATCAATGTTGAGAATTACAGCAACATCGGGTGAGAGATCGAGGAAAGTATCAACAAATTCACAGGCTTCGCATACCATGTGCTCACTTTTTCCCGCTCTGCCGTGGCTGTCGATGAGCGGAAGCTTTCCGCCGATAACAGCAGTCGGGTCTTTATCAGCCATAATAAGCACTTGTGTCAGCATTGAAGTTACTGTTGTTTTTCCGTGAGTGCCGCAAACTCCGATGCAGTTTGAATACATTCTGGTTATTGCACCAAATAGTTTTGATCGCTCAAAGGTCGGAATACCGCTTTGCTTTGCGGCAACAAGTTCAGGATTATCAGGCAGTAAGGCCGCAGTATAAACAATCATTTGAGCGCCGACAATGTTTTCGGCACGCTGTCCCATGATAACTTTTATTCCGAGCGATTCAAGCTTTGTGATATTATCGCCGGGGTTATTGTCAGAGCCTGTTATCTCATATCCCCAACTGTGAAGTATTTCTGCAAGCGGACACATACCCGATCCACCGATACCAATAAAATGTATTTTTTTCGTTGTTTTCAGAAGTTCATCTATTTTAAGCATTGTATTCACCTCAACTTATTTTGCTTATACATTATATTGCATTTTTGCGTAAGTGTAAACACTTTATGGAAAAATTAACAAGATTAATTTTGGGGCATATGATGTAATGAGTTTGCAACACCCGTTGATTTGAATTTAATGATAAAATTTGAGGTGATACGCTATATGCAAAGCTCAAAAAAGCTGCTTATTCTCGGCGGAGATAAACGCCAGGAAAAGTTATATGACATATTAATGCAAAATGGTTATGATTGTGAAATGTTTGCTGATATGACAGCAAAAAATGAATTTGAATGCTGCATTGATGCATCAAAAATGATAATTCTTCCGTTGCCGATAACCAAGGACGAAACTAATTTATTTTCAAAATCGCATGACGGTGCTATCCCTATAGATTACTTGTTAAGCAGACTAAATTCATCGCACCGTGTGATTGGCGGCTTAATTAAGCCAAATTTTGCTGCTAAGCTTGACGAAAAAGGAATAAGTTATTTCGATTTTTATGTTGATGAAGGCTTCGTAACATACAACGCTTTTCTGACTGCTCAGGGTGCAGTTCATTTGATGCTCGGAAACACAGATGAATATGTGATTGGGAAAAAGATTCTCATCACAGGTTTTGGCAGAGTGGGCAAGGCAGTTTCACATTTCATGAAAGTAATAGGTCTTGATGTATATGTTTCGGTGAGGAGCAATGTCCAAAAAAGTGAGGCTCTGTCATATGGATATAGGGTTTTAGATATTAGCGACATAAAATCCACGGTATATCTGTATGATTTTATCATCAACACTGTTCCGCAAGTTATTTTTGATGAAAACTGCATTTCAACAATCAAAGATAGCTGCACGTTTATCGAGCTGGCATCTGCGCCGTTTGGAGCAGAGAAGTCGAACTTTGATAAGCACGAAAAAAACTACATTCTCGCTGCATCCTTGCCCGGTAAATTATATCCGACAGCTTGTGCAAAAGCAATATATAAATCAATTGAAAAATACTTATAAATATCACTAATTTATTCGGAGGTGAATAAATGGAAAAACTAACCTACGGATATGCATTGACAGGGTCGTTCTGCACATTTGAAAAGTCAATCAAGCAAATTGAAAATCTTGTCACAATCGGAATTAATGTTATCCCAATTATGTCTTTCAATGCATATTCAATAGATACAAGATTTGGAACTGCAAGCAGTTTTGTAAATAAACTTGAAGAAATAACCGGTAATTCGGTCATTTCAACAATCACCGCCGCTGAGCCGATAGGCCCTAAAAAAATGTGTGATTTATTAATCGTATCACCATGTACGGGTAACACACTCGGCAAGCTTGCAAACGGAATATATGATACACCGGTTACCTTAGCTGTTAAATCACATTTGCGCAACAAACGCCCTGTACTTATCGGCGTTTCATCAAACGATTCATTGAGTGCTTCAGCGAAAAACATTGGCCAACTTTTAAACTACAAGCATTACTATTTCATACCGATGCAGCAGGATGACAGCATAAACAAGCCATTTTCCGTTGTTTGTGATTTCAACAAAACAATTGAAGCGGCGGAATTTGCACTTAAATCTGAGCAGATGCAACCAATTTTATTATAAATATTTCGGACGAAAAGAAACAGCGGAACAGATGAAAAACTCTGTGCCGCTGTTGTTATTAAAGTGATTTGAAATCTTCTTTTATTTCGTTCATTTTTCCGCAGGTTAGCCTTCCTTCAGGGCAGAACCCATTACAGAAACAACTTGGGCCATAAGATGAAAAGAGTTCGGGTGAAACTCTTCTGAGCTTTGCAAGCAGATTCTTGGAATAATCACGGATTTCCCATTGTGCACGGTTACAAGTGCGAAGCTTCATGAACAATTTAAGCTCACGGGCATTAAGTGTTGTAACAATGTCAACAGTATTTCCGCTGAGGAGTAAATATACAATTTCGCCCTCATCATATCCATAGGATTTGAACTTTTCATAAAGAGTCTTTGTTTTTTCAAAAGCATTTACATAAAGATCGAGAAGCTCATTATTATCTTTGATGCTCGGCGGAATTATATATGATCCTCTGTTACAAGCAGTGAGCGATGGCACGGATAAGCTCTGGATTCTGTGGCGTGTGAAGTGGGTGAGGGTTGAAAGCGAAACATCATTGAATCTGACGGTGTAATTAACGGCTTCAAGTGCTCTCGGCCTTGATGATGAAAGCACCTGCTTAAGCACTTTGTTTCGCAGTTCATCATCACTGACAATTTTATCAATCTGAATGGAAGAAAGGTTCATTGATTCAATAAGAGCAGCTGCGGCA
Organism: Ruminococcus sp.; assembly: GCA_023667385.1. Classification (GTDB taxonomy): domain Bacteria; phylum Bacillota; class Clostridia; order Oscillospirales; family Acutalibacteraceae; genus UBA6857. The sequence continues at coordinate 3,540 of JAMPAE010000041.1, read as the reverse complement.
ACTTTTCTTTCTGCGTTTTCAGTATATGATAAAAGCTCAACGCTGTCACGAAGCTCGCCAAATTCTTCTTTTTTAATGAAATCAAAGTTCATTTCATCGTTGCAGTTTTTGCCATATTGAGCTTCAAAGTTTCCGAAGATACCGGGAGCCTTCTGCCTACATTCTTCAAGCAGTTCAAGACCGAGCGAATAAATTTCGGGAATCTTTCTGCCTCTGCCGTAAATCATTGAACGAAGCACATTAATAAGTTCCCTGCCGCCCATTGAGCAGAAAAAGTTACTGTAAAAACAATAGGGAAGCACAAACCTTGCATCTTCCTTTGCGATGCCCCCATCTGTCATCTTGGCGTAAAGCTCAAAGAGGCTTCTGATGTGCTGAATATATTCATTCTTGTCATCATCATTGTGAAACTTAGGAAAATAATATCCGCTTTCTGCAAAGTCAACATAACGCCTTGATTTCACCGTGAAAGAAGCAAGACGAAATTCAATCATGAATTGTTCCACAACAACCGACACGTTTTCAAAAGCGAGGTTAAAAAAAATGTGCTCAACGGTTGAGGTATGACCTGATGCGGTCACCTTTGAAATGAGGTGAGCGTTTTTATCTGCATCGTGAGAGCGCTCAAAAACTTCAAGTGCAGAACCTTTTTGCGTTGAAATTCTTCCGGCGGCGGCGCATACGCTTTCACCGACATCTGATATGCCTATGATATATATTCCCGGCTTGTTCATAATTATAAATCCTCTCTTCATTAATGTAATAATTATGCCATTTAACTCTCATTTTGTCAACAAAATATGATTAAGATGTACGCCTTGGATTTAATCAAAACTTACTTGGGATTATTTTGCTCATTAAACCTTGCTCATGCTGTTGATTTGTGCTATAATACATAAATAATATAATGAGGTAGTATGCAATGATAATATTAGGTATTGACCCCGGTTATGCAATTGTCGGCTTCGGCGTTATTGATTACCGCAGCAATCATTTCAAAGTTGTTGATTACGGTGCAATCACAACGCCCGCCGGAATGCCTTTCAATCGGCGCCTTGAAATAATATATGATGACTTGACCGCAATCATTGAAAAGCACAAACCCGAAGCTATGTCTGTTGAAAAGGTTTTTTATAACAACAATGCAAAAACTGTTATTGATGTCAGCCAGGCAAGGGGTGTAATTATGCTTGCAGCGCAGAAAAACAAAGTTCCTGTGTTTGAATATACACCGCTTCAGGTTAAGCAAAGTGTTGTCGGATATGGACGTGCAGAGAAAAAACAGATTCAGGAAATGACAAAACGCATCCTTGCGTTGGAAAAAGTTCCGAAGCCTGATGATACTGCTGATGCACTTGCAATGGCTATTTGTCATGCACACACCAGCGGTTCTTCGGCGCTAATCGGAAATATGAGAATAAAAAAGGGGATTTAAACAGTGTTTTACAGTTTAACAGGCAATGTTATTTTCAGTGATTTATCAAGCGTTGCAATTGAATGCTCAGGTGTTGGATTTCGTTGTCTCACCTCTGCCAACACTATGCGTGACATTGATAAGACAAAAAAAATAACACTTTATACATATTTGAATGTACGAGAGGATGCATTGGATCTATTTGGCTTCTCAACGGAATATGAGCTTGAGTGGTTCAAACTTTTGATTGGTGTAACAGGCGTTGGTCCGAAGGCGGCGCTTGCCATTCTTTCAGAGCTTACTCCGGAAAAATTGGCTTTGTGCATTTCAGCAGGTGACGTAAAAGCCATAACAAGAGCACAAGGCGTCGGACCTAAAATTGCCCAGCGCGTTATCCTTGAACTTAAAAACAAGGCTAAATCTGCCGTAACAGCATTTGATTCAGGCTCTGATATGCTTGACAGTGTTGCGGCAGTAAACGATGCACCAAACACAAGCGAAGCAATTGCAGCACTCACCATGCTCGGATATACACAGTCTGAGGCTTCTGTTGCGGTAAGTAAGGTTGACCCAACTCTTTCGGTTGAAGAGATTATACGTCAGGGCTTAAAAATTCTTTCAAGGCAGGTGTAATAAATGGCAGACATTGATTATGATGACAGATACATCTCGGCTGAATATACGCCGCTCGATTCTGATATAGAAACATCGCTGCGTCCAAAAGTACTTTCTGATTATATCGGACAGGAAAAGGTAAAAGAAAACCTTGACATTTACATTCAGGCAGCTGTTAAGCGTGGCGAAAATCTCGATCACGTTTTGCTCTATGGTCCTCCGGGGCTTGGCAAAACAACTTTGGCCGGCATCATTGCAAATGAAATGAACGTTAATTTGCGTGTCACGTCAGGTCCGGCAATTGAAAAGCAAGGTGATTTGGCAGCTTTGCTGACTAATCTCAGTGAAGGTGACGTTCTTTTCATTGATGAAATTCACCGCCTTAATCGCAGCGTTGAAGAAGTGCTATATCCTGCAATGGAGGATAATGCACTTGATATTATCATTGGTAAAGGTCCGTCGGCAAGATCGATCAGACTTGATTTGCCGAAGTTTACCCTTGTTGGTGCAACAACAAGGGCAGGTCAACTTTCAGCTCCTTTGCGTGACAGATTCGGTGTTGTTTTAAGGCTGGAGCTTTATACGCCTGAACAGCTTGCACAGATTGTCACAAGAAGTGCAGGCATTCTCGGAATCGGTATTGATAAATACGGTGCACTCGAAGTTGCCGCACGTTCAAGGGGAACGCCGAGAATTGCCAACCGTTTGCTGAAACGTGCAAGGGATTTTGCCGAAATAATGGCTGACGGAATAATAACGGAAGAAGCGGCAAACATGGCGCTGAGCAAAATGGAAATTGATAACTTGGGGCTTGATTCAATCGACAGGCTGCTTTTGACAACAATGATCAAAAACTATAACGGCGGCCCGGTCGGTCTTGACACAATTGCCGCTGCAATAGGAGAGGAATCAGTGACGATTGAGGATGTTTATGAGCCGTATCTTATGCAGATTGGCTTTTTGAGCAGAACACCGAGAGGCAGAGTGGTCACTCCTGCCGGATATAATCATCTCGGCATTGCAATGCCGAACCAACAACAAATTTTTTAACGGAGGAACATATATGGGAAGACTGTTTGGAACTGACGGCGCAAGAGGTGTTGCAAACTCAGAAATTACCTGTGAGCTTGCAATGAACATTGGTAAGGCTGCGGCAATGGTACTCACCGAAAGCACACATAAAAAGCCACGTGTGCTCATTGGCATGGACACGAGAATTTCAGGCGATATGCTTGAGGCGGCCATAGCTTGCGGACTTTGCTCGGTTGGCGCAGATGTAATGACACTTGGCGTTGTTCCAACCCCTGCCGTTGCGTATCTTGTCAAGGAATACGGTTATGACGCTGCAGTGATGATTTCTGCTTCTCATAATCCGTGCGAATATAACGGCATAAAGATTTTTAAGGCAGACGGATATAAACTTCCTGATGAGGTTGAGGAAGAAATTGAAGCAATCATTCTTGATGAAACAGATATACCGCCTGTCAAAATCGGAAAAGATGTAGGCCGTA